>JADHQF010000078.1 GCA_016778085.1 Luminiphilus sp.
AGGGTTGCAGGGCGATCGCTTCCGCGCTGGCCGGGTTCAGATCAAAAGACCACACAATCATACCAGTCTCCACGGCGACGCCTTCCTCATATCTGGGCCGGAACCGGGTGCGCCGCATTTTGCGTAAGAGGCGGTCCACGGCAGGGTCGTTGTCCACTCGGGGTGCCTTGGCGTCCTTGGAAGCCTCCTCGCCCTCGGCGGTATCTGATTCTGTGACCGTAGTGACCGTGACGCGTTCCAGTACTGTGATTTTTCCCGCCTCATTAAGTTGAAATTGCACCACCAGTGGGCCGGAGGCATCGCGGCGGAAGGGCGGCAGTGGCCGTAAGGTGTCGATATCGGGTAGCGGCGTGGCGGTCTCAAAAAGGGCTGCCCGCATCACCGGATCGTCCTCGGGCGGTTGCTCCTCAGGGAGCGCCATGACCGAGGTATCTTCTTTACTCTGTTCGGTATCCTTCGCCGGTGAGGTCTGGGCGACCCTTTCCTGCTCGGCGGGTGCTTCTTCACCGGCCTCTGCGACGCCTGACGCCTGTGCCTCGACAGCGGTCGGTTGCTCCGACTCGGTGATGGCTACCTTATCTGTAGAGGCATCGATATTTGCAGTATCTGGGGGCGTGTCGGCGGCACCAGCGTCGCTCATTGCTACCTCAGCTCCGGGTGCCGTTTCTGCTGTGACATCCTCCGCCGGCTTGGACGCCGCAGCGGCTTCGGGTTCCTCAGGCACAACGGGCGGTGGGGTGATGCGCCGCCAGGCTTTGTCGTAATAGCTGCGGGCATCGGACCGGCGCCCCATCCACCGGGCCCAATCACCGAGCCTTGTCAGGTCTCGGGCTTGCTCTCCGGCAGACGAGCCATTCACCATCTTGAGGCCAAATATGGTCGATAGCACGGCTTCGCCTCGGCGGTAGGCCCCGCCAAGCGCAGAGGTTTGGCGGTAGCTAGAGCCATCGAACGAGCTGTTGCTCGCATTCTCTCTTTGCAGGTCGGCAAAACGGTACTGAAGGCGCAGCATGCCCTCTAGCGGTTTCACCAGTTCTAGCGATCGCTCGCCATAGAGTTGCGTACTCTGGTTGTAGGCGAGCCGGTAGTACTCCCAGCTTCTCGCGAGATGCTCGGGGTGTGCCTCCTGATCGCCCAGACGCAAGTCCCAGGCCTGTTCGGCCCACTCGCCCTGATCAATCAGTGCGGCGATGGAGGCTGGTGTGCCGGTCAGCGCCTCGGATTCGACCCGCGCCAGATACCGCTGATGCTCATCGGCCTCATCGAACTGGCCCAAAGCGATATGGCTGCGGATCTCGGCGCGCAGCAGCGGAATTTGGTCGGCGGCGTAGAGGCCCGACTGGACGCGACTGACGTGCACGCCACGCTTCAGGACCTTGGCCGCCTCGGCATGACGATCCAGCGCCTGCAGGTTAAGCCCCAGTCCCAGCAAATGCTCGGTAAGGCCGGGTGCGAAGGCACCGGCGTTGGTCTCCATTGATTCGATGTAGCCACGGTACACACCCAGGGCACTGGGCTCAGTGGGGGGTGGGGGTGCGCGCTCGGGCTCCAATGGCGCCGCCATATCGATTACGATGGGCGCCGCTTCGGTTTCGGCGGGGGCGTCGCTCGGGTCCTGTGCCACAGATATAAGCGGGCCGACCCCAATCAAAATCAGGGTCAGTAGCGGCAATCCATGCCTCGCTGACGGGCGGCGCGTATGGGCCAAGATCCCTCTCCGGCGCGTAATACGGCCAATCAGTATAGATCGATGTAGCGAGAAAAAGCACTTTAGGGGCGGAAGTCCGGTTCAATGTGCCTGAACGGATACCGGACAAAGGTCGCCAAGGCGGAAAGAGGAGCAGTATGAGTCAGTTTTTATCCCACACCGCGGTGTCATCACAGGGGAATTCGCGGTGGCAGGCCGAGGTGCATCGGGGCTGGCGTATTGGCTCGGTAGCTAACGGGGGCTATGTGCTCGCGCTGGTGGGCCGCACCTTGTCTGAAGCGCTGAATCAGCCTGACCCGCTCAGCATTAACGCGTTTTATCTGGCGCCGGTGGCATTAGGGCAGGTGGAAGTATCGGTGGAGTCACTGTCCGAGACCCGCAGCACCCACTTCGCCAGTGCTGATCTCAAGCAGGAGGGCCAGCTCAAGTTGCGCGCCACTGCGGCCTATACCGATCTCGATCGACTCAGCGGCCCGGATTGGACCAACGTTGCGCCGCCCGAAGTGCCTGCCTTCGATGACGTCGCCGCGCCCGCCATGTCGCACCTCGAGATTCACCAGAGCATTGATCTCCGCATGGTGCAGGGTGCGGAGGTCTTTACCGACGGCAAAACCAATGACTCGGGCGAGTTCATTGCCTGGCTGGCGCACAAGGACGGCGCTGCGCCGGGGCCGATTGATCTCTTGATGTTTGCCGACATCATGCCGCCGCCGATCTTTACGATTTATGGTGCTTACGGGTGGGTGCCCACGGTGGAACTCACCGTACAGGTGCGCCGCAAGCCTGCAGCTGGCCCGCTGCTTGCGCGGCACACTACCCGTCAAGTGACCCGCGGCGTGGCGGAGACCGATACCGTGATCTGGGATGTGAATGGCGACTTGGTTGCCATGGCTCGCCAGACTTATAAGGTGCGGATGCCGAAGGCTGGCTGAACCGCTTAGTCAGGGCAGCAATGCCAGCTCAATCACCTGATCGATCAGGTTGACCCAATCGGTCTTGTCTTTTGGGTGCGGGCTTTTACGTCGAGCAGTACCCACCCGACCGTGTAGGGCCGAGCAAAGAGCGCGGTCGGCGCGTCTCGTGAATAGCGCTTACTCGGTTGCTACGTGGCCCCCGGGCCGGCGCATATCGGCAAAGCCTTGCATCCACCCTACGTCAATCATGAGCGAGTTGGAGCGCCCAATGGTGCGGCGGGTGGGGCTGAGTTGGTGGCCCCATTCCTCTAACAGTCGTTGCGTGTCTGCGCTGATGCCTGGCTCGACCAGTGTGCGATCGGGCATCCACTGATTGTGTACCCGGGGCGCAGCCACCGCGGTGGCGATGTTCATGTCAAATACCATGGCATTCAGCAGCGTTTGCAGCACGGTGGTGATAATCAGCGACCCACCCGGGCTGCCTGCAGCGAGCCAGGGCTGGCCGTCTTTGAACACCAGTGTCGGGGTCATGGAGGAGAGGGGCCGTCTGCCCGGCGCGATGGTGTTGGCCTCGCCCTGGACCAGACCGTAGGCATTCGCGGCGCCGGCCTTGGCGGCAAAGTCATCCATCTCGTTATTGAGCAGCATGCCGGTGCCGGGCACCACGATGTGCGAGCCGAAGCTGAAGTTGAGGGTGTAGGTGTTAGCCACCACATTGCCGTCAGCATCTGCTACCGAGTAATGGGTGGTGTCGGGGCTCTCATTGGGTACCGGGTTGCCGGGGCCGATTTCATCCGGGGTCTTCGCCTGGTTCGGGGTGATCAGTTCGCGGCGCTCGGCGGCGTAGTCTTTGCTGATCAGCGCCTCGATGGGGATCAGGGTCTGATCCGGGTCACCGAGGTAGCGACTGCGGTCGGCGTAGGCGAGCTTCATGCTCTCGATCACCCGGTGCAGGTAGGCCGCGCTGTTGTGTCCGTATGACTCCAGCGGGTAGGGCTCGAGGATATTGAGCATCTGCAGAACATGGATGCCGCCGGACGAGGGCGGTGCCGCCGAGACAATCTCGAAGTCACGGAAGGTGCCTTTGACTGGCGGGCGCTCCAGCACGCGGTAGTTGGCCAGATCCTCTTGGGTGATCAGCCCGTCATTAGCGGCCATATCGCTAGCGATCAAAGCGGCGGTCTCGCCGGTATAAAAGCCGTCGGCCCCTTTGTCACGAATACGCGTCAGTGTGCGCGCCAGGTCGGCCTGTTGAAATAGCGTGCCGGGCGAGGGCGCCGCGTCACCGCCTTGAAGGTAAATGCGCTTGGCCTCCTCGTTTTTGGCAAGGCGCTCAGCACGGGCGCTCAGGCTCATGTGCAAAGCCAGCGGCGTGTCGAAACCTTTTTTGGCGAGATCGATCGCCGGTTGAATCACGTCCTTGAGCGAAAGCTTGCCGTAGCGCTCCTGCGCGTGAATGAGGCCCGCTACCGTGCCCGGCACGCCTGCGGCCTGATGCGAGAAGTAGGCCTTGGCCTGATCGACAGAGCCGTCCTCTTTCAGGAACATGTCTCGCGTTGCGGCGGCCGGTGCTGTCTCGCGATAGTCGATAAAAACCTGCTCATCGGTCTCGGCGAGATGAATCAGCATGAAGCCGCCACCGCCAATGTTGCCTGCTCGGGGAAGCGTCACAGCCAGCGCAAACCCTGTCGCCACGGCTGCATCAATGGCATTGCCGCCTTGCTTAAGCATGTCGAGGCCAATCTCGCCGGCCAGCTTCTCCGGGCTTACCACCATGCCCCCACGACCGTAGGCGGGCAGATAGCGGTTCTGGTAATCGATAATCGGCGCGTCTGCTGCGGGCATTGAAGGCAGGGTGCTCTGGGCACTGCCTAGGGGAACGTTGCCCAGCGCGAGTACCACGCAAACAGTGAGGAGCGCGGGGGTTAAGCGAGTGATAATGGTGTTGGCTAACATGATGCTTCCTGAGTTCTGAGCCCTTTTCGGCGATCCATCATTGCGGGTGTATACGCGCGGCGAGCCAAAAAGGTGCGTGAGGCTAACACAGGCTTTGGCCTCAAGGGCAGACACCTGCGCTACACTTTCTTTGGTGTTTTGACCTTTTGAGATGAGATGCGTTTTAGCGACCACAGACGGCAGTACACATTAGGCGGTTTGCGTCGCGCAGACCTTGCAGAGAACCCGGTGGCGCAATTTGTGGCGTGGCAGGATCAGGCCATAGCGGCGGGTCTTGCGGATCCCACGGCCTGTGTACTGGCCACCCGCCAACCCGACCTCACGATGCGTCAGCGTATGGTGCTGATGAAGGGTGTCGACGAACGTGGCTTGGTGTTCTACACCAACTACCAAAGTGGCAAAGCGGCAGCGCTCGCTGACTGCGATCAGGCCTCGATGCTGTTCCCCTGGAATGAACTCGACCGGCAGGTATCGGTGAGCGGTGCAGTTGAGGGAGTCAGTGAGGCAGAGTCCGACGCCTACTTTGCATCGCGCCCCCGCGACAGCCAGTTGGGGGCCTGGGCGTCATCGCAGAGTCAGGAGATAGAGAATCGAGAGGCGCTGATGCAACAGCTGGTGGATGTCTCTGCGCGCTTTGGTGAGGGTGAGATTCCCCGACCCCCGCACTGGGGTGGTTATCGATTGGTTCCGATCACTTGGGAGTTCTGGCAGGGCGGTGAGAACAGACTGCATGACCGCTTTCGGTACATCCGCGCCGATAGCGACAGCTGGCGGGTGACGCGCCTGCAGCCCTAGGGTGCTCCTACAGCGCTAGATGGCCCGGCGGCTGAAATAGTGAGGCAGTTTGGGCAGCCCGAGGAGCTGGCGCCGAATTAAATCGAGCCCCGCCGCGGCGACCAGTTTTTGAAACATGGCGCGGTCGGTGGGTAGCACAGTTTTTAGCGCATGCATCTCGTCAGTTGTGCCCCAGGCCAGCCACACGGTACCCACGGGTTTCTCCTCAGTGCCGCCATCGGGACCGGCGATGCCCGAGACGGCAACACCAATATCGGCACCAGACCTCTCCAGCGCTCCGCTCAGCATTTGGCGCACCACGGACTCGCTCACGGCGCCCTCGGTTTCGAGCGTGGTGTTATCGACCCCTAGCACCGAGTGTTTGATGGAGTTGGCATAGGTGACAAAGCCCGCTTCAAAAACGGCGGAGGAGCCGGGCTCGGCGGTCATCATGGCGGCGATTAGCCCGCCGGTGCAGGACTCCGCCGTGACCATCTTTTTGCCTTGCTCGCGGAGCACTTGTTGTAGCGCGCCTGCGAGCGTGACGTCGTCCTCGCCAATGATGTGATCGCCGATCAATCGTTCCAGTGTTTGACGACATTGGTCCACCTCGGGTGAGGCTGACCCGGCGGTGAGTTTGATTTCCAGCTGCGGCATGCCCGCCCGAAAGCCGAGCACCACATCCACTGGCCAGTGCTCACTGTCCTCGTCGATTCTGGCCTGGGCGGTGGATTCGCCGATGCCAAACGTTTGCAGTCGTACCCGGTGACTCTCTCCGCCGCCAATGGCAGCAACAATCCGTTCACATACTTCGGGCAGCATTGCGCGCAGTTCCCCCGGCACGCCGGGGGTGGTCAAAATCAGCGTGCCGCTCACGTCCATCGCAAAGCCGACGGCACTACCGCGCGGGTTATGAATGATGGCTGCCCCTTCCGGGAGCCAGGCCTGCTTCAGGTTGGCGTCGTTGGGTTCGATGCTGCGCGCCGCGCACCAGTCCCGCACATGCTTGTCGGCCTCAGGGTGCAATACCAGTTCAACGCTCGCTGCCGCCGCCACCAACTCGGCAGTCAGGTCATCCTGGGTGGGACCCAGTCCGCCGTTCATGATCAGAATGCGTGCCGTGCCGGCTGCCCGTTGCAGGGCGGCAACCAACCGCGCGCGGTCGTCGCCCAGCGTCACTTTCTCGGCGACGCCGTGGCCGAACGCCGCCAGCGACTGGGCAATCATCGATGAGTTGCTATCGACGGTGTCCCCGCTCATCAGCTCGTCACCGGTGAGCAGCAGGTGAATATCGTTGGGGTTCATGGGTAATGGAGGTTACTGGTTAGGGACGTTGGGTGGGCAGGATAGCGTGTCTGTCTAAAAACAGGCGGGCTCTGATGCGTCACGCGTCCGACGGAGCGCTGTCGGTCTCGGCCTGAGCCGTTGCGTCGGTCTTTGCCTCAGTCTCCACGCTCAGTGCCGCTGAATTGTCCTCTGGCTTGGGCTCTTTTGGGGGCTTCAACCCACATCCCTCAACCAGTGAGAACAGCGCGAGGAAATCGCCCTCTTTGGGTGCGCCAACAAACGTGACTTCGATGCTCTGCAGCAATTGAAAGCGACGCGTGGTACTGGTCAGGCTCATGGTCCACTTGTCGAAGCTGAACTTTTCTTCCTCAGGGCGCAGGTCAACCAGACCCTCCAGCCCATTGTCATCGAGCTTGACGGTGAACCCTGAGCTCGTGATATGGCTCACGGTGCCAGTGAACTGCGAGCGCCCCTCGGCCTTTAGTTTGTCGAGGTAGCGCGCGGTCAGACGACGGTTTGCCGCAGTCACCGCCTCACGACTACGGCCAATGGCGCGGGTGATCACAGGCAACTGATCTAACGGATAGCGGACGGCATTGTCACCCGCCAGACAGGCGCTTATCTGCAAGTGCACAAAGAAGTCGAGTGCCTTGCGCAGCGGTGAGGTGAAGTTGGTGTATGCCTCTGTGGCCAATCCCATGTGGGGCCCGGCAGTCTCACTCAGCACGGCCCGCGACAGGAGTCGGTTGACCATGTCTCGCAGCGGTAGCTCGTGAGTGGCTCGGCCTAGATCAGCCAGTATCGTGCGATAGCCCGCTACGGTATCCAGCGGTATGTCCTTCAGCTCGGCGCGGTGCTTCTCTAAAAAAGTTTTTGCTTCTTCGCTGCGATCCTGCCGAAACCCATTGTGAACAACGAACGGGCCGGGTGCGCCGGCATCGCTCAAGAATTTCGCTGCGCATTTGTTCGCGGCAATCATGCACTCTTCAACAAGATGCTGTGACGACAGCTTCTCGTAGCTGTCGATTTCGGCGATCTGCTTATCCTCGCCCAGCATCCAGCGGTACTCGCGCCGCTCCTCCATCACCAGTTCGTAATTCTCACGTCGTTCCCGCAGCGTTCGATACACCTGAACCAGCGCTTCCAGAGGGTTGGCGTGGGCAATCAGGTCGTCGCTGTTGCCGGTCACGTAGCGATCCACCGCCGAGTAGGCGAGTTTGGCGTGGGAACGGACGATGGTCTTGTGAAACTCGAAGCGCTCGATGTCGCCTGATTCGGAGACCTGCATCTGGCACACCAGTGCTGGCCTTGGCGTGTCCTCTGCCAGCGCACATAACCCCTGGCTGACGGCCTCGGGGAGCATCGGGATCACTTCACCATGGAAGTACACGGAGGTGCCCCTCTCCGCCAAGAGGTTGGGCAGGCTATCCAAGTCAGCAAGGTAGGCAGTGGGATCTGCCACCGCCACTGACAGCTGCCAGCCACTCGGAGTGACCTCTGCATGCAAGGCATCGTCAATGTCGACGGTGCGCGCGGCGTCGATTGAGACAAAGGGCAATGCGGTGAGATCCAAACGCGCTGGATCTTCCAGCGGCTTGCACTGGGATGCGGCATCAATGAGCGGCTGGGCAGACTTCTCGCTCCAGTGCTCCGGCAAACCCGCTCGTGCGGCGCAGTAACTGTTTTCCACTCCGGGCGTAGTGTCGTCACCGAGACGTTTGAGAATCTTGGCCGAGGGTTTGCCATCTTTGATCGGGTGCCGCAGCAGTGCGCAGGACACCAGGTCGCCTGGCGCCACGCCGTTGCGTGCGTGTGGAGGGATAAACAGCCAGCGCGAGAGTCCCGCCAGGTCGGGCACAACAAAAGTGGCCTTTCCTTTTTGCACAATATGGCCCACGAATTCATTGAGCCCGGATTCGATCAGGCGTTCGATCTCGGCGACCGTGCGTCCTGGCTTGTCCTGTTTGCCCTTGACCGGGGTCGCGGGGCGGATGCAGATCGCGACTTTATCGCCGGGCAGGACTTTCAGCATTTCATCCGGCGGGATGAAGACTTCACGCCCATCGTCCGTCACCGCGAATCCATAGCGGTGCTGCGTTCCTTT
>JADHQF010000079.1 GCA_016778085.1 Luminiphilus sp.
CTGCGTAGCCTTGAAGGTTCTGCCCGCTGGGATCAGGCCGCGATCGACGCAGACCTTCACTTTCCCGCCGCGACGTCGATTTTCGCCTGCGCACTGGGCACTAACGTCAGCGAGGCTGAAACACCTGCCCTCTATCGCCTGTTACAACGGTCATTGACCGATCTCGGCCTGGCGACCTACCCCGCCAAAAAAGCGCACCAACGACCCCGCCCGTTTCTCATCAATGAAGAAGCAATCTGCACGCCGGACGAGCGCGAGCTGCTGGAAACCGACGGCTCTTATCCGAGCGGCCATAGCGCCATCGGCTGGGGCTGGGCACTCATCCTGTCGCAGCTGGCCCCCGAAAAAGCAGAGGCGCTGTTGGCAAGAGGTCGTGCGTATGCGCGCAGCCGCATGGTGTGCAACGTGCACTGGATGAGTGACACCGAGGCCGGCATGACAGTGGGTGCGGCGGCTTTCGCCAGACTGCAAAACAACGAACTGTTTCAGGCCACTATGGCCGCTGCGCGAGCAGAGCTGAGCTCAGCCATGGGATCAGCCCCGGATGCCGACGCCTGCGAGCAGGAGGCGGCGACGCTGGCATTATCAGACTAAGCTCGCCCATCACGAAATGGCTAGCAGATAGAAGCCCCGCCTTAAGCGGGGCTCTTTTTATTTCAGTATCGCGGCCGGTTATTTCAGGCTAAGTGATAAAGCCGATAGCATAGCCGAAGCAGATTTTCAGGACTCCTCATGACACGCCATCAGTACGGCAGGACACCCACCGGGCCGGGTGAATACAGGGAGAGCTCAACACAGCTTGCTCGGCCCAAAGAGGCCGCCACGCTGATCGTGGTCCGCGCCGGGCCGCAGCCTACTTTACTGATGGGTAAGCGCGCGGCCACCCACCGCTTTATGCCCAATAAATTTGTCTTCCCCGGCGGCAGGATGGATCTGATCGACCAGCGGCTGCAGGTACCGGGCGAGCTGAGCCGGCCCGTCATGAAGCGGCTGCGAAAGGCCACCAGAAAAACTGTTAACGACCGCAAACTACGCGGCCTCGCCTTGGCGGCCATCAGAGAAACCTTTGAGGAAACGGGCTTGATAGTAGGCAGGCCCACCTCTCAATCGGTGAGCACTACACACCCGGTTTGGCGAGACTATCTCGCGCATGGTGCAGAGCCTCCGTTGGAGCATATGGATTTTATCGCCAGGGCGATCACACCCACATATCGCACCCGGCGTTTCGATACCCGCTTCTTCATGATTCACGACCAATTCATTTTCAACGACCCGGAGCAGATCACCGACGCCAGCGGCGAGCTCAATGAGCTCCATTGGCTGACGCTGAATGAGGCACGACAACTGGATCTGCCCGCGGTAACAAGGTGGGCCATAGATCTGGTCGAACAGCGTATCCAGTTGAGCCGGGCGGAGCAGCTCAAACAGACGGCGCCCTTTGTGCGTTTCGCCAAGGGGCAGGAGATTTCGATAGACCTCTAATTTCGCCACACCAATGCGCTCTGGTTGGTACACTCACCGCCCCCAGCAGGAATTGTTGTATGCAAACCACCGCGAGTGACGCCGCCAACGGCCATTTGACCGGGTACGGCTCACCTTCCTATCGCCACTACGTGTTGGTCCTGCTGATGCTGGTCTACACGCTGAATTTCATCGACCGCACGTTAATCGCCGTCGTCGCCCAGCCCATCATCGAGTCATTCCAGCTGACAGACGCTCAATGGGGTCTACTCTACGGGCCACCCTTCGCCATTTTTTATGCGGTGATGGGCCTCCCCATTGCGCTCTGGGCAGATCGCTCCAACAGGGTGCATATCATCGGACTGTGCATCGTGCTGTGGTCAATCATGACGGCGCTATGTGGGGTCGCCGTAGGGTTCTTCACGCTCCTGCTATTCAGGATCGGCGTCGCCATTGGTGAGGCCGGCTGCACACCGCCCGCCAACTCGTTGATCGGCGACTACTTCATTGCTCGAAAACGCGCTACCGCACTGGGGGTGTACTCCATGGGCGTGACCCTCGGCAGCGTGCTGGCCAACCTCTTTGGCGGCCCGATCGCGCAAATGCAGGGCGTGGATGTAGGCAACTGGCTAAGTGGGATTGGCCTCGGCTGGCTTTTTGGTGCCCTGGACTGGGCAAATATTGAAGGGTGGCGGATTGCCTTTGTCGCAGTCGGCCTGCCCGGCGTGCTGGTCGCGTGGCTGGTCTGGACCAGTATCAAAGAACCGCCGCGGGGCTATTCCGATCCACCTAGTCAAAGCGCGGACCGCGCACCCGACTGGTCAGAGACCTTTGCTGAGCTGCGCAGCAAACCCTCGTTTTGGTGGATGGCGATCGCCGCATCGCTGGTCGCTTTTGTCGGCTATGGATTGATCTCATTTCAGGCGCCATTTTTACAACGCGAGCATGGCTTGAGTGTGCGCGACGCCGCACTGCAATTTGGTGCCCCTCTCTCGTTACTGGCGGCTATGGGGACTTTCCTTGGCGGGTACATTACAGAGCGGCTCACCGAGCGCTCCCCAACAGCGGTGGCCTGGGTTCCGGCGCTGGGCATTGCTTTGGCGGTGCCCGCCTACGCGGCCGCTTTTTTCTCAGACGATCTGACCGTTGTGTTTGTCTTGTGGGGTATCGGCGCCGTGTGTCATTACAGCTACCTCGGCGCGCAATACAATATTGGTCAGGGCGTGGTCAGTAACCGCGCCAGGGCGACCGCTATTGCGGTGCTGCTCATATTGGTGTCACTGATCGGCAATGGCATCGGACCTTATTTTGTGGGATTCATGAGTGACTTTTTCATGCAGCGCGAACTGCTCTCTCTTGACCCCGGCACGCTGCTGTCACCGGAAGCCTGCAAAGCAGCGGACACAGTGCGCTCCATGGCTAGTGACGCGCTTTGCCGGAGCGCCAATTCTACGGGGCTCAAATTCGCGATGGCGGTCACTGCCAGCATCTTTCTGCTCGCATCGGCTTGCTTCCTGATGTGCGCCAGGACGCTCCAACAGGATTTCGTGGCAGAGTTGGGACAGTCCAAGGGCTGAACTGCCCGGAAAACAGATCCATCCGGCTAACCGGTGAAATGTTGTAACCGTTTTTTGAAGAAGTGTCGTAAGCGGTTTGAGTAAAGTGGGGTGCTGGGCATTGCGACGACAACCGTTGCCCGGACCCCGCGGGTCAGCGCTCAATTAGGCGGTCAAAAGTAGCGTGCAAAAAAAAACAGAGGTTGCCCTCTGTCTTTTTTAATTCGAGCCTCTCAGGCGTCCAGACCGGGATTCCATCTGGCCCCTCGGGTGGTATCCCCTCACCCTTGGTGGGTAGCGAACTGCGTTTGTGCCGGCCCTTCGCTACGCTTTTCTACCTGAGCACTCTTCCTACGGCTTCCCCCTCGCTTCCGTCTGCAGTTGGTCACTCGTCGGTCGCCGTCGGCATTGGGAATATTACCAATATGTAGAAATTCGTCAACCCTTTTTTCAAATATTTTTTAAAAAAATCGTTTGAATCTCTCTATCCCAAGCAAACCAATGCCTTAGCAGTGTTTCTTAACTAGTCATTCAAAAAAATCAAGCTGTCGCAACCTAATAAGAGAGGCAAAACGCCCCGGCTTTCGGTAAAGTCGTGTTGCAGACTGAGCAAAAACATCGCCCCAATTTGGTCCATCCCTGGCACTGAATCAGTGCAAAAACAGAGGGATTCGTCGGTGGCTGCTCAGACCCCGTAGACATCAGTATCGTATCGCTTTGCGAACTAGCTGTATTCCCGGAACTGGCATACAGATTGCGTCTTATTAGTTGGTATAACCAATCAATCATCAAGGAGCCTGAGGTGAAGAATCGTCGTTTGCTGACCGCGGTGGCCAGCCCGCTAGTTATTGCCGTATCCGGAGGAAGTTGGGCGCAGGAAGCGCCTGTGTTTGAAGAAGTGTTAGTCACCGCGGAGAAGCGAACCGAGAGCCTGCAAAACCTGTCTCAGGCCGTCACCGCACTCAGCGCGGAAGACGTGGAAAATCGACAGTTGAACTCCTTTGTTGACCTCAGCGCGATCGCACCCGGGGTCAATGTGGCCAAAAACGAGGGCTTTAAGACCGTGATCACAATTCGTGGGATCGGCAACGAGGCTAACCAGAACGCAATTGCTAATCCATCGGTTTCCTACCACCTCGATGGCGTATATGTGGCTTCCCCTTTTGCTCTACAAACCGATTTCTTGGACCTAGAACGTATTGAGGTGCTGAGAGGACCTCAAGGCACGCTGTTCGGTCAAAACTCCACCGGCGGCGGCATCAACGTGATCACCAAGGCACCCACCTTCGACGAGTTCTCGGGTACCGCTGACCTGACCCTGGGTGAGTACAGCCTGGTGAAGGCCCGCGCTGCGATGAATATCCCCTTCAGTGAATCAGTGGCGGCGCGAGTGTCTGTCATGAGCCACAAGCACGACGGCTTCACCGATAACGTCGGCAACGGTCAGGATCTCGACGACGCTGACAGCATCTCTGCTCGCGCCAAGCTGCTGATCCAGCCCAGCGACACGTTCTCGGCAACCTTTACCGCGCAGCTATTTGATGAAGAGGTCAATGGTCAGGCGCAGAAAGGGATTTATGACCCGACACCCGGCGCGCGCAAACTGGCGCAGGATTCACTATCGAGTTATGAGCTGGAATCTCAGCTATACAGCATGACACTGGAATGGGACCTCGGCGGGGTGACGCTGAAATCTCTGACAAGTTACCAAAACGATGACATCGCGATTCAGCGCGACAACGATCGCCACGACTACCGCACGTTGCCGCCCTTCTTTCTGCTGCAGAGCTATTTCGATCCTGAAACCAACGAACAGAAAACGACGACACAGGAATTCAATCTGATCTCAAACGAGCCGGTATTTGGTCGTCTCGATTGGGTGGCCGGCGTGTTCTACCTCGACACCGAGGTCGACATCAGCATTCTTGAGCGGCTCGACTTCGGCTTTGATGGCGTCTTTGACGACTTCACCCTCGACGACATTTATGCCTACGGAGGCGATGTCGGCTTTATCTCGGACTCAAAGCCCGAGCGCGAGTCGATCTCGGTCTACGGTCAGGGCACTTGGTCGTTCACAGACCGCGTGCGCATGATAGCCGGTCTGCGTTATACCGAGGATGAGGTGTACAGCGCGGTCACCAATTTTTACGGTCGCGAGGGCACGGAGATTCTCGAGATCGAGAGCGAGAAAGTCACAGGAAGACTGGCTCTGGAGGTCGACCTCGGTGACGCTACCATGGCCTATGCCTCCTACACGCGAGGCTTCAAGCCGGGTGGGTCTAACCTAACCTTTGGCCGGGAAGACGTAGTGTCACCAATCGTAGTCCTGCCCGTATTTGAGGAAGAAACGATTGATGCCTATGAGGTCGGCGTTAAAACCGACCTGGCCGACGGCAGGGTTCGACTCAACGGTGCGGCATTCTTTTACACCTACGACAACCTTCAGTATCAGGCCACTGACCCAGAGGTATTTCAGGGCGGCGTAGGCAACATTCCCGAGTCAGAGATCATGGGTGCGGAACTCGAGCTCGGCGCATTTGTCACCGACTCGCTGATATTCGATGCCCGTCTCGCCTGGCTGGACACCGAAATCACCGCAAGCCATCTGGCGCTCGATAACGTCGAGTCTGAGGCCGCGACCAACGCGCTGCTCGCTCAGGGCATCAGTCTATTCAGCCCCGAGGTAGAGATTGCCCGGGCGGGTCAGATTGCCGACGTCAAAGGTAACGAACTGGCCAAGACACCGGGGTTCACCGCAAACCTCGCATTGACCTACAGTAACGCCATAGGTAGCTGGGGCGATTTCGAGGGCTCCTTGAGTTACACCCATCGGGGTGACTTCAAGCACCGCATCTTTAACAACCCTACTACCGACGAGGTCGACAGCTACGACACGGTTGATTTGGTTTTGCGCTTCTCACCGACCAACGCCAATTGGCGGCTCGAGCTGATTGGCAAGAACCTGACGGATGAGGACGGTATCAATGCACGCTTTACCGACGTGTTCGGCGTGGGCGCCACAGGCGATCAGTTCATTCCGCCGCGTCAGCTGATGGCTCGCGTCGGTATCGACTTCTGAACACCGGCCTCCCGGGCTCGTCGAGCCCGGGCCAGACCCTCTGGGTCGAAATGAGCGCCGATCAGATTGGAGCCATTCGCCGAGACGCCCGCCTAAGCGTTAAGTTAAACAGTGGTCGGTCGTGCCACCGCGGCCCGCGGTCTAACGGGTATCCCCGTCTGCTCTCACTAGCGCCGAATCTCATATCACAACAGCAATCATGGCGGCCTGCGGGTACACTCCATAGAGGGTCCTTGAGCAGGTCCTGACCCAAAAATGATTCAATAAAGGCGCACATCTTGGAACGCTTCTTCAAACTTTCTCAGTCAAATACCACCGTTGGCATCGAGCTGAGCGCGGGCCTCACTACGTTTATGGCGATGGCCTACATCGCCTTTGTGAACCCGCAAATGATGGCCTCGGCAGGCATGGACCAAGGCGCTGCGTTCGTTGCCACCTGCATCGCCGCCGCACTGGCCTGTTTCTTCATGGGGCTGTACGCCAACTGGCCCGTGGGTCTCGCCCCGGGCATGGGGCTGAATGCGTTCTTCACCTACACCGTCGTCGCGGATATGGGTTATCCGTGGCAGACCGCACTGGGTGCGGTGTTCATTGCAGGCATCCTGTTTGTGATCCTAACCGTGACCCGACTACGGGAATGGATGCTCGTCAGTATTCCCTGGAACCTGCGCATCGCCATGGGCGCGGGCATCGGGCTTTTCGTCGGCATGATTGGGCTCCGAAATGGCGGACTGATCGTTGACCACCCGGCCACGCTACTCTCGCTCGGTAATTTCCAGATCACCGAGACGCTACTGGCGGCACTGGGTTTTCTCATCATCACGGGGCTGGCCACGCGGCGCTTTCCCGGTGCGATCCTGCTCGGCATTCTGCTAGTCACTGTCATCGGTTTGGGGGTGGGTGCGGTGCAGTATCAAGGCGTGGTATCGGCGCCGCCTTCTATTGCGCCCGTGCTGGGCCAATTGGATATCGCTGCCGCATTGGACGTTGCCATGATCAGCGCTATCGCCTCTATTCTGTTTGTGAATCTGTTCGACACGGCAGGCACGCTGGTGGGCGTGGCGACCCAGGCAGGGCTCACCAAAGCAGACGGCACCATTGAAAATCTTGATCGCGCGCTCAAAGCGGACAGCACGAGCAGTGTGGCCGGGGCGCTGGTGGGCTGCGCGCCGGTTACTTCCTACGTAGAAAGTGCCGCGGGCGTCGCCGCTGGGGGGAAAACCGGTCTCACGGCTTGTGCGGTAGGCATGCTTTTTTTAGCGATGATCTTTTTTGCGCCCTTGGCCAGCATGATTCCGCCCTTTGCCACCGCAGGGGCTTTGCTCTACGTGGCACTTCTCATGATGTCGGGCATGCAGCACCTCACCTGGTCTGACCCCACCGAGCTACTGCCCGCGCTGCTCACCATCATTATGGTGCCGCTGTCTTTCTCAATCGCAGACGGCATCGCCGCAGGCTTTTTAAGCTACGTGCTGTTAAAGGCGATTGCGGGCAAAGCGTCCGATGTGAGTGCGGCGGCGTGGGTGATGGCGCTGATTTTTACGGCACGCTTCGCCTTTGTGTGACTCGGCGCCCAGCTCCTACTCACCTTGATATAACGGCGTAGACGGGCCCTTGTCGGACGAAGCGGCTAAAGCCGGCAACGGACCGTCACTAGGAAGCGATGCGATCCTTGATGATGTTGTAGAGAGCGGGCCTGTGCTCGCGAATTTCCTCCACTGTGAGCCCCTCCAGTGAGTGGGGATACATCAGCCAGGCATCGGTCTCTTCAAGGAAGTACTCGGGCACACGATCTACCTCACGGCGGCTGGGCTTGTAGTACGGCACTGCAACCCGAACATCGGACGGCGTGTTAAGCCGCGCAAGAGAAGTCAGCCGTTCTATGACCGCATCAACCGTGCGGCCGGTATCAAACACATCATCTACAATTAACAGCTTGTCTTCCGCCGTGACGTTCTTGATCAGGTAATTAAGACCGTGCACTCGAATACCGCCCAAGCGTTGATCGATGCCCGCATCATAAGACGACGTGCGAATGGCGATGTGATCAGTCTCGATCCCGCAGTAGGCGAGAAACTCCTGCACGGCGATACCTATCGGCACCCCACCGCGCCAGATGGCGATGATCATCGTCGGCTTAAATCCGCTTGAGAAAACACGCTCAGCCAGACGGAACGAGTCCACCAACAGTTGGTCAGCCGAGAGATACTGCTTGTCGCTCATTGTGTCGAGATTCTCACCGCAGAGAGGGTATAGTCACCGCTGAAGTTGATCAGGCGGTCTGTGTAAGACGTTAACGTGAAAAAGCAATTTATTGAAGAGGAGCAGCTACTCGAGGAGGCCTTCAAGCTGGCGGTCACTATCTTTGACAGCGGCTTTCGGCCCGATTTTATCGTGGGCATCTGGCGAGGCGGCTCCACCGTTGGCATCTACGTTCAAGAG
>JADHQF010000080.1 GCA_016778085.1 Luminiphilus sp.
AGCCGTCTTGTGCGATCCGCGCATCTTCCAATAACCGAACAAGATCTTGGGATCTGACATATTCAATGCGCAATGCCGAGGCGTCGACAGGCGCCTGATCGGGTGTCGGCTGTTGCACCAGCGTCGCCGGCTTTCCGGTAGCGACGATTTTATCGGCTTCGTCGGTGTTGTGGCGAATAGAGAGCGTATCTGCAGTGATCACCAGTGACCCTTGAGTGAGCACAACATTACCCTCGTACCGGGTTTCGCCCGCCAATTCATCCCGGACCGCTAGATCGGCGACAATCTGGATAGGTTGATCCCGGTCTGAGTCCAGCGCCGTGGCCCAGCGAGAGAACGTCAGGCCCAGAACTGTAAGCAGAACCGTGAGCAGCAGCGTGGGCAGCGAGCGCTTCAAGCGGGGCATGTCAGGCATTGTCCTGGGTATCTTGCAGCATGGTTGCTATTCATATTCCGTTCTGACATCGCCCTTCAGTGTGGCCATGCTGCTTTGCAAATCCAGCTCAAATGCCGAGCCTGTCGTGCGACTACCCCGGCCTGTCATCACTACTTCTTGCTCGCCCTGGGCACGCTTTTGGTCCATGTAAAGGCGCATGGACTCTGTCTGCATCGCCGCGTCTCGGGTTCGCTCTAGTACTGTGACTCCATTTTTGAGCTCAAGTTCATTGAGGTCCTCAAAGAAAACCCCAGCCGCTGCACCGATATCCCAGACCGCGCCGTTTTCTGCCTGTGCCTGATAACGGATTTCTCTGAGTGTGGTTTCTTCGCTGTTCAGCGACCGGGTCGCCTCGCCGATTTCCAGAACGTCCGATGCGGCGCCGTCCTCAGAAAAGTGTCGCCGTGTGCCTTCCTGCATGTAGCTGGCGATCAGTTGCTCTTCCGCCAGATCAATCTGCTGTACAGGGGAGGATTCTGGGGCGAATGACTGCCAGAGTGCGATGCCCAGTGCGACCATGCCCAAGGTGATCACAGTGCCTTTCATCAGAAAGTCCTGATCACATCGGACAGGCGACCTTGGGACTGCAAAATGAAATCGGCAAGCGCTCGCACAGCACCCGCCCCTCCCGGTAGCGGTGCGATCCAGTCTGCGCACTCACGAACGGGCTCTACCGCGTCATTGGGGCAGGTGGCCAGCCCCGCCAGACGGAAAGCACCCAGATCGGGGAGGTCGTCCCCCATATAGGCGACCTCCGCGGCGCTGAGTCCTTTTGCAGTCAGCAGCTCTTCGAGCGCTGAGCCCTTGTCTTCACGGCCTTGAATCACCGTGGTGATCCCCAGCTCGCCAGCTCGCCTTTCCAGTGCCTCTGAAGATCTGCCTGTAATGATCGCCACATCGATATCGCAGCGCTGCAGTAGCTTGATGCCCAATCCATCCTTGATATTGAAGGGCTTGGTCTCGGGTTCTGACATGGCCCGGTAAAACAACGTGCCGTCGGTCATCACGCCGTCGACATCCAGCGCTACCAACTTAATTGACTCCGCTTTTTGCGCCGCGCGACCTGTCATGAAATACCCGCCTTTAACAGCGCTAACACCGTGACGATGCCGAGAATCGTGTTCTGATCGTCGACGACCACCAAGGCGCTTATTTGATGCCTCTCCATCAGGGCCATCGCCTCGGCAGCCAACAACTCCTGATGCACGGTCCGTGCGCCAGCAGTCATGACCTCAGTCAGCGGTGTGGCGCGAAAATCGGTGCCATTTTCGACCGCTCGCCGCAGATCGCCGTCTGTAAAGACGCCCAGCAGTTGGCGGTCGTCTGAGGCGATGGTGGTCATACCCAGACCTTTGTGCGTCATCTCAAAGATCGCATCGGCCAGTACCGCGGTGGGTGTGATTGTCGGAATGTCGCTACCGCTGACCATCACATCGGCAACGCGAAGGAGCAATCTTTTGCCCAGTGCGCCACCCGGGTGGGAGAAGGCGAATTCCTCGGCCGTGAAACCCCGTGCTTCAAGAATGGCGATGGCCAGCGCGTCGCCCATGACCAGTGCAGCGGTCGTACTGGACGTTGGTGCCAGATTCAATGGGCATGCTTCTGTTTCCACCGCGGCCAGTAAATGCACGTCGGCAGCTTGCGCGAGCTCAGAGGTATCACTCCCGGTCATGCTGATCAGCGGAATACCGAGGCGCTTGATGAGGGGCAAAAGTGTGAGGATCTCGTGCGTGCTGCCGCTGTTGGAAAGAGCGATCACGCAGTCGCTCGCGGTGATCATGCCCATGTCGCCATGGGACGCTTCGCCGGGGTGCACAAAAAAAGCCGGCGTTCCGGTGCTGGCCAATGTGGCGGCAATTTTGCCCGCGATATGTCCGCTCTTGCCCATGCCCGTCACCACCACGCGGCCAGCCGTGTCCAGGATGCACCGGCAGGCGGCCGCAAAGGCTGGGCCCAATACGTTTGCCAGCGCAGACACTGCGTCGGCCTCCATTGAGATGGTCCTTTTTGCAGAGTCGACGAAAAATTGATCGGTTTGGTTGGTCATGTTTTGTAGTGTTAGGACTCAGTCAAGGAGCTGAAAAGAGCCAGCCGTAATAGGCGATGTAAAGAGAAAGCAGTAGCAACCCTGTTCCTCGCCCCAACGTGCCGGATCCGGACGCCCCATTCCAACGCCACAGCGCCGCGAGGGCAAGAACCAGAGTCGTGAGAAATACCGCGACCATGTCCCGACTGACCACGGCTGATTGGAGCGAGAGGCTGTCCCATAGACCGGGAATGGCCAGCACCAACAGAATATTGAACATGTTTGAGCCGACGATGGCGCCCACTGCCATGTCGGCGTGACCTTTCAATGCGCTCATGACCGAGGCGGCCAATTCCGGCAGGCTCGTCCCCACGGCAACAATGGTCAGGCCGATGACCAGCTCTGACACACCCAATGCGGTGGCGATGTGGGTGGCGGCCCAGACCAGTAGTCGCGATGACGCGATCAATAATATCAACCCACCTATGAACGACAGCCATGCCAGTGGCAGCGTCAGGGTGGGTATCTCGCGTGCCTCAATGCCATCATCAGTTTGGCGAGCGTGCTGGCCGACACGAACAAAGAACAGCGCCAGCATGCCGAGCAAGACGAAGCTGTCTGATCGCGAGAGCTCAAGGTCATAGAGCAAGAACCAGGTGACGAGGACGACCAGCACCAGGAGGGGCAGATCAATCCAGATCGTGTCTCGTCCCAGCCTGATGCTGCTGAACAAGAGGGTGACACCCAACACCAGCCCCACGTTGGCGATGTTCGATCCCAGCGCATTACCCACGGCCAGCTCACCCGAGTCCGCCAGAGCAGACATGATGGAAATCAGGATCTCCGGTGCAGAGGTCCCGACCGAGACGATCGTGAGGCCAATGAGCATGGGTGTCAGGCCCGCCCGCTTTGCTATAGCGGAGGCGCCATCTACGAAGCGATCCGCGCTCCAGACGAGCGCCACCAAACCCACCGCAATTACCGTCGAGTACCACAACACGATATGCTTTCCTATTCCGTCCGTTTGGTGGGCAAGTGGGCTAAGCGACGATCAGGTATGATTGCGTGCGAAGGCGTTCTGTCAGTGAGAAGAGAGTCGATCATCGCTTCGCGCAAGACAGTCTAACCCACTCAATTCTCCTGTTGGCAGGTATTCACTTGTGGCAAATAGAAGGGGTGGCTTTGGGGGTTGAAAGGAGTTTGCTGTGTTACACCGATTAACGGGTCTGCTGGCCACTTTTGTGCTGTGCTTGACGGTTGTTCAAAGCGGCCCAGTGCGAGCCGAGCAAGCGACTGCGGCTCAGAAGGGGCCAGCTGAGGTCATCAGTGATGTCACGGCACAGGTGATGACGGTAGTCGCGGAAGCCGATACCTATTTTGACCAAGACCCCGACCGCTACTACCAGGAAATCGACGGAGCACTCGCCGAGTTGGTGGACTGGCGAGGTTTTGCCACGGCCGTTATGGGCGAATATTACAGCCGTGGCCGTTCCATGGATCAAGCTGGCAGGGCCAACCTGAAGCGCCAGAGGGATGACTTCGCAGCGACTTTGAGGGAAGGCCTGATCAGAAGCTATGCAAAGGGATTGCTGGCGTTTGGCGGCGCTAGAATGGAGGTTGAAGGTGTCGAAGCCTCACCGCAAAGCGCTCGCGTTGCTTCAGTCACCCAGCTCGTTTATGGCGAGGCTGATCGGGTTTATACGATTCGCTACCAAATGGGCCAGTACAAAGATGGCGCTTGGCGCCTGCGAAATCTCATTATCGAGACCATCAACCTCGGAGAGATCTATCGCAATCAGTTTAGTGCGCTGGCCAGAGACGCCGATGACGACCTCGATAGCGTGATTGCCCAGTGGAATGACGCTTTAGTCGAGCAGGCGGAGGAGTTGGCCCGTGACTGAATCAGAGTTGACTCAACTGTTGTCCGAGGCCTTTCCAGGCGCGCAGGTGTCCGTAGCGCTTGAAGGGGGTCATGTGGACATTACAGTGATCAGCGCCGAGTTTGAGGGCCTCAGGCCGGTTGCGCGCCAGCAGCGCGTTTATGCACCGCTGTCGGGACTCATTGCCGACGGCACCCTTCACGCAGTCAATATCAGTGCGCAAACCCCCTGAACGAGGTGACTTTTGGACAGTCTGATTATCGGGGGAGGGAATCGTCTTGAGGGCGTGCTGACCGCCTCGGGTGCAAAAAATGCTGCCTTGCCGATACTCGCCGCAACCCTGCTGACCTCTGGTACCTGTTCTTTGGGGGCAGTGCCGGTATTGCGAGACATCACAACTATGCTCACCTTGCTCACTAGCCTCGGCGCAAAGACGGAGCGTCGCAAGGATGGCGAGGTGTTGATAGAAAGTGACTCTGTGCAACAGTTCACCGCGCCCTATGACCTGGTGAAAACCATGCGCGCTTCCATCCTCGTTTTAGGCCCTCTTCTGGCAAGACACGGACAAGCGCGCGTGTCATTTCCAGGGGGCTGTGCGATCGGCAGCCGCCCTGTGGATCTGCATATCCGTGCGCTGGAAGCCATGGGTGCCGTCATCACTATCGAGGGCGGATACATCGTTGCCAGCGCACCAGAAGGTTTAAAGGGTGTCGACTTCGCGTTTGATACGGTCACGGTAGGGGGCACTGAAAACGCGGTGATGGCTGCGTCACTGGCGACAGGCACCAGTGTGCTTCGCAATGTGGCGAGGGAGCCCGAAATTGTCGACTTGGTGAGATTTCTGAGAGTCATGGGTGCACACATCGAAGGAGAGGGCACTCACACGTTGACGGTGCAGGGTGTGGCAACACTGAATGGTGCGTCTTACGAGGTCATGCCGGATCGCATTGAAGTGGGCACCTATCTGGTGGCGGCGGCGGCAACTCGCGGCAGCCTGCGGGTAGAGGGTATCTGTCCGGAAGTGCTGGGCGTTGTCAGGGACAAGCTCGGGCAGACAGGCGCTGATCTCGATGAGGGTGAGGACTGGATCAGCCTGGATATGCGGGGCAAGAGACCGAAAGCGGTGGATATTGCGACCGAGCCGTTTCCGGGTTTCCCCACAGATATGCAGGCCCAGTTCACTGCGTTGAATACAGTGGCGCAAGGGACATCTCGTGTCACGGAGACCGTATTTGAAAACCGCTTGATGCAAGCACATGAAATGAAGCGTATGGGCGCTGACATCGTCATTGATGGAGACAGTGCCTGTATTACGGGGCGGCCAAGCTTGCAGGGTGCACCTGTGATGGCGTCAGATCTACGCGCCTCTGCGAGTTTGGTGATTGCAGGCTTGGTGGCCTCTGGCGAGACCCGGATTGATCGCATTTACCATATCGACCGGGGTTACGAAAATATCGAAGGTAAATTGCAATGTCTGGGTGCCAATATTCGTCGTATATCCACTTGAGGCTATGAAATAACACTGTGATGAAACTCGAACACACATTAACGATTGCGCTGACCAAGGGCCGGATATTGAAGGAGACCCTGCCATTGCTGGCAGAGGTCGGCATTACGCCGCAAGAAGATCTCGATAGCAGTCGCAAACTGATCGTCGCGACAACTGTGCCCAATGTCAGTCTGGTGATCTTGCGCGGATCGGACGTGCCGACCTATGTCCGACATGGTGCTGCTGACCTCGGGATCGCGGGGAAAGACATGTTGCTGGAGTTTGGGGGCGAGGGCATCTACGAGCCGCTGGATTTGGGCATAGCGCGATGCCGTCTCATGACAGCCGGACCCGCTTCTGACCCGACCGAGGACGGCGGACGTCGCCGCGTGAGGGTGGCGACTAAATTTATGAATGTCGCTAGGGCGCATTACGCACGCAAGGGTCTGCATGCAGATCTCATCAAGCTCTACGGCTCCATGGAGCTGGCGCCTCTGATGGGTTTGGCCGATGAGATTGTCGATATTGTCGATACTGGCAAGACGCTGGCAGAGAACGATATGGCCCCGCGCGAATTGATCGCGGAGGTCTCCTCGCGACTCATCGTGAACAAGGCATCGATGCGCACCCGACACGCTTCTGTCCAGACTTTGGTGGAAGCGCTGTCCGCTGCGGTGAAACCGGCAGGTCTATGATGACAACGCATCCGATTAGCCGCTTGGACATGGCCCAGTCTGACTTCGAGGCTGCATTTGCTCGGCTGCTGATCAGCCCGGCAGAGGCCGATGTAAACCTTGTGCAGACCGTGACGCAGATTGTGGCGACGGTCGCGCGAGAGGGGGATGCCGCGTTGGTCAGATACACCAACGAACTGGATCGGCGAACAGTGGGGGATGCTCAGGCGCTCCGTGTCAGCCCTGAATCCCTAGAGCAAGCTTTGTCCGACTTGGGCGCGGACGTGTCATCGGCGCTCACACTAGCAGCGGCGCGTATCCGGGCGTTCCATGAACGTCAGCGTGTCGAAAGTTGGCAATACGAAGACGAGCAGGGCAACCTGCTGGGGCAGCGTGTCTCGGCGCTGGATTGCGTGGGTGTTTATGTACCCGGCGGCCGAGCAAGCTATCCCTCGTCGGTACTGATGAATGCGATTCCCGCGAAAGTCGCCGGCGTGGAGCGCGTTGTGATGGTGGCGCCTGCACCGGGTGGCGAAATGAACCCCGCGGTGCTCGCAGCCGCGGCGCTGGCGGGTGTCGATGAGGTATTTACCGTGGGCGGCGCGCAAGCTGTCGCGGCATTGGCCTACGGTACCGAAACATTGCCCAGAGTGGACAAAATTGTGGGTCCGGGTAACCGCTTCGTCGCGGAGGCAAAGAGACAGGTTTTTGGGCGCGTTGGCATTGATATGGTCGCGGGCCCTTCCGAAATTTTGATTCTCGCGGACGGGTCGGTCGACCCCGATTGGGTCACCATGGACTTGTTCGCACAGGCTGAACATGACGAATACGCTCAGGCGGTTTTGATCTCGCCCGATAGCGACTATTTGGATGCGGTGGCGGCGTGTATCGCAAGAGTGCTGCCCACGTTGTCACGCCGCGATATTGTGACGGCGGCGCTAAAGAACCGGGGCGCGCTGATCAAGGTACCGGACCTCGAGTCGGCAGTGGCCCTAAGCAATCGTGTGGCCCCTGAGCATCTCGAGCTGGCATTGGCAGACCCTGACAGCGTGGTCGGCGATATCCGCGCAGCGGGCGCTATATTTATGGGGGCGATGTCTTCAGAGGCGCTTGGCGACTACTGTGCTGGACCCAACCACGTGTTGCCGACCGCAGGTTCCGCACGATTTGCCTCGCCACTGGGTGTCTATGACTTTCAGCGCCGCAGCAGTCTGATCAGGGTTTCTGAGCAGGGCGCACAAACGCTGGGTGAAGTCGCGGCGGTGTTAGCTGATGCTGAGGCGCTGGAAGCGCACGGGTTGAGTGCCCAGAAGCGCATGCGCGGCGACGACTGAGTTAACTGTTGCTGCGGGTGCCGACCACGGCTTCCAGTTCGAGCGGCACGCCCTCGCGATCTAGGTTGACCCGCAGGAGATGGCCCGGTCGCAATTGAGCGATTTGTAACATCGCCGCTCGGCCATCCACGACAGGCTCTCCATCCATGGCGACAATGATGTCATTGAGTTGGATGCCCGCACGCTGCGCAGGTCCACCGGGAGCAAGATCCGTCACGATCAACTGCTGGACTGGCCCTCCAGCCTGCTGCTCGCTCAGTAGCACTTCCACGCTGACCCCGAGCCAGCCCCGAATGACGTGTCCGTACTTGACGATGTCATCCAGCGCCGCTGCAGCCACCTCACTTGGGGTAGCGAGGTTGATCCCGATTCCAGGGGTCTCTCCGTTGCGCTCGCTGCCTGCGGTATAAATCAGCGTATTGATGCCGACCAAACGACCTTGATGATCAATCAGGGCACCGCCTGAGCTCCCCAGATGGATGGTGGCATCGGTCTGGATATAACCCTCGTAGGTCGACAACTGTAAACCGAAGCGGCCCACTCCTGAGACGATGCCCTGGGATACAGAGTGACCAAAGCCGTAAGGGTTGCCGATGGCCAACACCACGTCACCCACGGCGATGTCCTCGGCATCCGCCAGCGCTATCGGCGTCAACTCCGGCAGGTCGATGTG
>JADHQF010000081.1 GCA_016778085.1 Luminiphilus sp.
GCTTACGTGGTCGAGGACTTGATCGATGTTGTGCGGCCCATTCTGACGGCGCCGCCCTGCATTTCCACGGATGAAGAGGCTTAACGGTTATGGGTAGTTCGGCTCGTGTTGCCGTCAGTGCCGCGCTTGCGGTTCCGGTTGCCATCGCATTATTTTTTGTCATGCACAGCCTGATCAGCCGAGACTTCAAGCAAGAGGATGGCAAGGCCCGCAAAATTGCTGACATCGTGGTCCCGGACAAAACGATCGAAACCAATCTGAACGAGGTGAAGCCTGAAAAACCCGACGATCCCGAGGAGCCGCCACCCGAGCTTGAACCCATCCAGTTCGATACACAGCTCGACATGAACGTGGCCAATATGGCGCCCACTACTGGCATTAACCTCAATCTGAATGCGTCGGGTATGTCGTCTGGCGATGGTGAATACCTGCCCATCGTGAAGGTCGCGCCCATTTATCCGAGGCGCGCGCAGACACGGGGCATTTCCGGATACTGCATTGTTGAGTACACCGTGACCAAAACCGGTTCCATTCGAGATCCGTTCGCGGTGGACTGCCAGCCCAAGGGTATTTTTGAGCGGGCATCGCTGAAGGCCTCGGAGAAGTTCAAGTACAAGCCGAGAGTGGTGGACGGCGAGCCAATCGAAGTGGCGGGCGTACAGAACAAGTTTACTTACGAGCTGGAAAACTGAGATGGGAGGTTTGGCTATGACGATGGCGTCACTGTTTCGCGTTTCTGCTCTCTCCGTTATTGCGCTATGTGGTGCGGTGGCATTGGATCAGGCCGCCCCGGGCATTGTGCTATCCGAGGCGGTCGCCCAGGACAAGCCTAAGAAAGATACCCGCGAGACCCGCCGTACCCCTGCACTTCGGAATAAGGTCTATGAGCGGCTCGCAGAGGCCCAAACCCTAGCGGAAGCAAAGGACTACGCCGGTGCGTCAGCGATTCTCAATGACATGATTTCAGAGGATGGCAAGCAGGCGCTGAACAGTTACGAGCTGGCTAACGTCTACAACCTACACGCGTTTTTGAGCTACGCGAACGAAGATTACCCTCAGTCTTTGCGCTATTACGAGCAGGTGATTGCGCAACCTGACATCCCTCTGGCGATGGAGATCAACACACGCTTCACCATTGCACAGCTCTACTTTGTTCAGGAGAAGTGGCAGCAGGGCATCGATGCACTCCTGATGTGGTTCGAGATGAACGAGAAGCCCAATGCGGGCGCTTATGTGTTGCTCGCTCAGGGCTACTATCAGGTCAAGCGATACGATATGGCGCTCGATAACGTCGAGACGGCGATCGCCATGCACGAGGGCGAAGGAAAGTTGCCCAAAGAACAGTGGTACAACCTCGCGCGTTTCCTCTACTTCGATAAAGAAGACTTTGATTCAGCGCTCGACGTGCTGAACACACTGATCATCTATTACCCAAAGAAGCAGTACTGGGTGCAAGCATCACATCTTTATGGCGAGAAGAAAGACGAGCCGCGTCAGTTGGCGCTGATGGAAGCCGCCTATGAACAGGGCTTCCTCGATCGTTCTAGCGAGCTGGTGACCATGGCCTATCTGTACCTCAACGCAGAAGCGCCTTACTTCGCCGGGTCTGTGATTCAGAAAGGCTTCGCCGACGAGCTTGTCGAGGATAAGTCAAAGAACTACGAATTGGCCGGCAGTGCTTGGGCACAGGCGCGCGAAGTAGCTAAGTCGATCCCGATGATGGAAAAGGCAGCCGCCAAGTCTGAAGAGGGTGAGCTTTACGTGCGCTTAGGAAACGTATACCTCGACGGAGATCAGTTCCAAAAATCCGCTGACTCGATAATTAAAGGTTTAAACAAGGGCGGTGTAAAGCGCCCAGATCAGGCACGCTTGGCCCTAGGTATGGCGTACTTTAACTTGGGAGATTACGACGAGGCTCGCAAGGCATTCAGGGCAGCCGGCAAGGATGGCGCCAGCCGCAAAGAATGGCAGCGCTCCCAGGAGATGGCTCAGCAGTGGATCGCATACGTGACCAGCGAAGAAGACCGCCAGCGCGAGCTGGAAAAAGATCTTTTCTAGGCGACGTTAGAGAGAAATAAAAAGGGCCCTTACGGGCCTTTTTTGTTTCGGCTGTTACTGCGGATGGACGTTCTCGGCCTGAGGGCCTTTTTGCCCGTCTGTGACAGTGAACTCGACCTTCTGTCCGTCTGTCAGTGTTTTGAAGCCATCACCCTGTATAGCGCTGAAGTGAACGAATACATCTGGACCATCTTCTTGTGCGATAAAACCGTAGCCCTTGGTCTCGTTAAACCACTTCACGGTGCCCGTTACTGTTGACATGTTTTCTACTACCTGTGTTGACGATTACTCATTTGCCCTTGCGGGCTGTTGCGCTTGATGGGAACAAAACCGAAGACCGAAGACTGCAGTGGCTCAGCAAAAAGCGTGCTGGAAACCCAGCTACGTCAGTGTAGCACTCTCGCAAGCCAGCGCAGATGAATTTTTTTTGGCAGTTCAACGCCCCAAAATGGCGCGATCGGGGCCTACTCTACGGGCAAAATCTTCATCAAATCGGTTTTACCCGATTCGCCATGCGCGCTGCCCATGGTGAGCAGGATGTAATCTCCGCGAGCCAGGTAGCCACCGTCCACCAGAAATTCAATGGCGCGCGCCTCGAGGTCCTGCGGTGCGAAGGCGGTGAAGTCAAAGAAAAGCGGAATCACTCCGCGGCACAGCGCAAGACGCTGCAGCGTATCGGCGTTGCGACTTAGGGCGAAGATGGGGAGGCCTGAGCTCAGCCGCGACATCATAGTGGGTGTCGTGCCCCGTTCTGTCAGACACGCGAGGCCCCGCATGCGCGGGAAATGATTGGCGCCGTACATCGCTGACAGTGCGATGGTTTCCTGCGCACTTGAGAACTCCCTATCGAGCCGATATTTGGAGCTGCGAGCGACCGGATGCTGCTCCGCGCCGAGGGCGGCGTCCGCCATGGCGGTCACAACTTCGACAGGGAAATCCCCGACCGCGGTTTCGGCAGAGAGCATGACGGCGTCCGTTCCATCCAGCACAGCGTTAGCGACGTCGAATACTTCCGCGCGGGTTGGCATGGAGTTGCTGATCATGGATTCCATCATCTGCGTGGCCGTAATCACCATGCGGTCACGCTTTCGCGTAGTGGAAATCAGATTCTTCTGAATACCGATGAGCTGGGCATCACCCACTTCGACACCCAAATCACCGCGCGCCACCATCACGCCGTCCGCGGCGTCGATAATGCTGTTCAAGAGCTCTGTGTCGGCCACCACCTCGGCCCGTTCTATTTTCGCGATGATGGCGGGGCGCAGACCCTGATCCGCAAGTAGCTTGCGCGCATAGACAATGTCTTCGGCGCTAGAGACGAAGGAGACCGCGACAAAGTCGGGCTCAATGTCTGGCATGGCGCGGATATCGTCTAGGTCCTTCTCGGTTAATGCGGGTGCCGCCAAGCCGCCACCCAGCTTGTTGACGCCTTTGCGCGAACTGAGTTTTCCGCCGATCACTACGGTACAGTCGACGGTTGTCTCGCTGACGTCATCGACTCGCAGCCTTAACTTGCCATCATCCAGAAGCAAAATATCGTCTTGCTCGACACTGGCCGGTAGCGCCTCGTATTCCACTGAAACGCCTCTTTGATCACCGGCGTCCGGCGCGATCGACAAGCTGAGCTGGAAAGGATCGCCCGCCTGAAGCTTTACGGAGCCCTCAGCAAAACCCCCAATGCGTATTTTGGGTCCTTGCAGGTCGGCCAGAATCCCCACGTACCGTCCGTGGTGTCCGGCTTGTCGGCGGATGTGCCGAGCAACCTGCGCGTGATCGGCTTGTGCCCCGTGACTAAAATTGAGGCGAAAGACATCGACGCCCGCTCCCAGCAAGCGACCAATCATGTCCTGACTCTGGCTCGCGGGCCCCACCGTCGCAACAATTTTTGTCCGGCGTAGCGAGTTGGGGTCCTGAATCCGTTCGGCTGTCACGGGTTTTCCTATTGCTGATTACAGCGGCAGTATTCGACGATAGAAATCCAGTAGAGTATGGCAGGATCGCGATGACGAGTGCTATGTCACAATACCGCTCCTTAGCCGGAGCCATAGCGGCATCGGGGCTGCAAGGAACATCAAGTAAACAGCACCATGATACAAGTTACAGACAGTCGACGGCCCAATCCCCCTATCGGGTACGCCTGTGAATGCACGCTGACTCCAGAGCAGCAAATTGATTTGGTGGCGGAGTTTCACGTTCATCGAATTCGCCCCTCGCGCATCGCTTACCGATTGGGCATCGATATTGCTCAGGTGGAGGCTTGGCTCTCAGGGGAGCAGGATGCAGAGCGGTTTCAGCGGCTGATGGCCGCCCATCGCCGTCGAAAGTATCAACTTCAGATTCGCCGGGCGGATCGGCTGCGGGGTCAGCAATCCTACGAGTTACGGCTCGCTGCCCAGCAAGATCTGCAACAGGAAAGTGGGGTGGAGTCGCCCCTGGGCGGCAGGCGACGGTAGGCACGAATAAGAGAGACCCGAGTGAGAGAGTAAACATGACACAGCAGTCTGAAAATGTAATCGACCGGTGGCACGACATGATGGCTCATGGCACCACAGACGGCCTATATGATCTTTTGGCGCCAGACTGCGTGTTCTGGTCCCCCGTCGTGCACACCCCGCAGCGGGGGCGGGACATTACCCACATGTACCTGAGTGCTGCCGGGCAGGTCTTTGATGCCGATTTTCGTTACGTGCGTGAAGTGCGCGATGGCGATTCGGCGGTGTTGGAATTTGAGTGCACCATGGACGGGATTCAGGTCAATGGCATCGATATGATTCAGACGGCCAATGGCCAGATCACTGAGTTCAAGGTGATGGTCCGCCCGCTGAAAGCGGTCAACAAGGTGCACGAAAAAATGATGGCGATGCTGGAGGCACTGAAAAATGCGTCGTGAAAAGCGTCTGGCCCGCGTTCGCGCAGCAATCAGGGCCAGCGCCCGCTAGGGGTCTCCTGTGGAGAATGAACCCGTGGATCGACTGATTATTGGCATTAGCGGCGCCTCCGGAGTGCAGTACGGTGTTCGGGCGCTGGAGCTCCTCAAGCCGCTGCCGATTGAAACGCACTTGATTATGAGCAAATCAGCCGAGCTCACCGTGCATCATGAGCTGGATCAATCGGTGGAGGATATCCGGGAACTGGCTGACGTGTGGTATCCGGTGCGCAATGTCGGCGCCTCGGTGGCCAGTGGATCTTTCCGCACCCGCGGTATGCTGATGGCACCCTGCTCAATCAGGACGCTCGGTGAAATCACATCAGGGGTGACCTCGTCGCTTCTCACACGAGCGGCGGATGTGGTGCTGAAAGAACGCCGTCGATTGGTGCTGATGGTGCGCGAGACGCCTTTGCATCTCGGCCATCTCCGCAACATGGCGGCCGTCACCGAGATGGGCGCCGTTGTGGCCCCGCCCGTGCCCGCTTTTTATGCCAAACCCGATTCGCTGGATGCCGTGATCACCCAGAGTGTGGCGCGTGCATTGGATCTCTTTGATATTACGCTCCCCGAGACGCATCGCTGGACCGAGTCGTGACCCGATTCATCGACCGCGCCCGTCAGCAGTCGCTGGCGTGGCTGGTGTTCTTTGTGATCGTCGTCGATTTGATTGGTTTTGGCATTGTGATTCCGATCTTGCCCTTTTTATCTCCGCAGCTCGGCGGGGGCACTGATGACATCGCTTTTATTCTCGCTACGTACAGTGTCGCTGCGGCGATTGTCGCGCCGATCTGGGGCAGGTTGTCTGACCGGGTAGGTAGGCGGCGGATTCTCGGTATCTGTCTGCTTGGCGGAGCGGTATCGCACTTCTTGTTGGCCATTGCTGACACGCTCTGGCTGGTTTATGCGTCTCGTGCGGTGGCGGGCATGATGGCGGGCGGCGTTCCGGTGGCCACCGCTCTGATAGCAGATGCCAGCACGCCAGAGCAGAGATCCAGAGCCATGGGTTTGATTGGCAGAGCGTTCGGTATCGGTTTGATTCTCGGGCCCGTGATCGGTGGTGTACTCGCCCGAAGTGAGACAGACTTTATGCTGCCCTGTCTGGTCGCCGGCGTATTATCAGTCGCTGCCGCCGCGTTGGCGTTTGTCCTTTTGCCAGCAGGTAAGGCCCGGGATGGTCATGCTGACACCGCAGTCGATGATGCCCCGCCCGCGCCTCTTCGTGAGATTGTGAAGCGCCCTGGATTACCCCTATTTATTTGTCAGTTTTGTTTCCACACCTCCGCGGTGAGCGCTTCGGTCTATCTGTTTCCACTTTGGGTGGCGAATAGTCTTGGCTGGCAGGCCCGCGAAGTGGGACTGTTTTTTGGGCTGATCGGTGTCGTCATGGTGGTTACCCAGGGCAATATTCTTGGCCGCATGACCGACCGCTTTGGCAATCTTTGGGTATTGCGCGGCGCGGCGGTGTGCTTCAGTGCCTCGCTCGCGCTTTCAGCCGTTGCGACCCAGGCGTGGGCTATGGGTGCGCTGGGCCTGTTGGTGTTCTCTGCGGCCACGCTATGTCTACCAGTGCTCAATACCATTGCGAGCCATTTGGTCACCCCTGCGTCGCGGGGACAGTTCTTTGGCGTGACAGCCTCTTCTGCTGCCTTCGGTCGGATTCTGGGCCCCTTGGTAGCAGCGGCTTTATTGGCACAGGGAGGCTATGGGCTGGCCTGGTTGGGGACCAGCGTCGTCGTCCTGCTGGTTGTAATGTGGTCACTGGTCTTCGGTAATGCACTGGCAACCCAGCCGGCCGATGCCGCACCAGATCTGTCAAGGAGCACCCTGTGACGTCCAAGTGCGTGATCAGCCTCGACCTGCCCGAGGACATCGTTGCGCCGTTAAGTGATCAGTTCGATCTACTGACGTGGTCAGGCAGGGAGGCGATGCCCGAGGTGACGCTGCAAGAATGGCTTGCTGATGCCGAGGGCCTGTTGTGCGCACTCTCCACGCCGATCACGGCATCCGTCATCGCAGGCGCTGAGCAATTAAAGGTGATTTCAACCATCTCGGTGGGTGTTGACCACATTGATTTGGCAGCGGCTACTGCTGCCGGCATCCCCGTCGGTCATACACCGGATGTATTGGTAGATAGCACTGCTGATTTGGCAGTGGGGCTGATGATTGCGGCAACCCGCCGGATCGCCGAGGCCGATCGATGGATCCGAACCGGCCAGTGGTCCCAGGGTTGGCAGTCAGACTTGCTGCTGGGAACCGATCTCAGTCAGGCGACCGTCGGCATCGTGGGTCTGGGCCCTATTGGCGAGGCAACCGTAAAGCGCCTTCGCGGGTTTGGCGCCACGATTTTGGGCTGGAACAGGACACCTAAATCCCTCGAGGGTGTCGAGATGGTGGACCTTGAGGACCTCTTCCGTCGCTGTGACATCGTGTCCCTTCACACCGCCCTCACGCCAGACACGCTCCAGATCGCCAGCCGCAAGCGCCTGGCGAGCATGCGTGCTGGTGCCACGCTCATTAATACCGGACGAGGTGCCTTGGTCGATGAAGCGGCGTTAATTGAAGAGCTGTCCACTGGTCGCCTTAGAGCGGGTCTCGATGTGTTTGAAACCGAGCCACTACCCGCTGATCATCCGCTTCTGAGTCTGGATAACGCGGTGTTACTGCCACATGTGGGCAGTGCCACGTTCTCGACGCGGATGGCCATGGTGACCCGAGCGCTTGATAATTTGCGGGCTGGGATGTCGGGTCAACCGTTGCCTTTTTGTGCGAACCCTGAGGTCTGCGGGTTCAACGGGTAGAGGCATCGGGAAGCACGCGCAGTGCTCTCGCGATGCCGGGCTCGAGCTTGCGCCGGACTTTGTCTAAGTCAGGCTGGTTCTGGTTTTCCACCACCTGGCTGATGCTTGCAGACCAGACCGAGGCCAGATTGCCCCCATCCTCGAAGCTGAGCATCAGGCTCGCGACTTCTCGCGGGCCACTGAGTGCATAGGCATTGTCCATGACGGCCGGGTCCGGGCTGCGGTTAATGACCGAGCTGGTCGGAGCAGGATTGGGCATGCCGGGGTCCACGCCGCCTTCCAGCCGGGCTCCGAAGGCGTAGCTCACGAAAAAGTCGCCACCTGACGCCTGATACTGGTAACCCTTTTTTTGCAGCGATGCTGATAACACTTCTCTCACCGTGGTTGAGAGCTGGTAAAGCGTTTCCATGGACTGGGGGACACCTGTCGGCACTTCAGCGCGCCAGCTAAAGGTGTGGTAGCCCTTGCTGGCGAAACGATCTGCGGGCGCCGTGTCCACCTGCATGGTGGTGCACCCCAGAATGCCAATGCACAGTAGGGTGATGACTGTGCGCCGTAAGCGCCTCGTCCAATCGATCATTTTCATGCCGCTCCTAGGGCCATCCGTTACGGGAACCATATCAGTTTCACCATCATGCCGGCGATCGAAAACACGACCACCCAGCGGATCACGCGCTCACCACC
>JADHQF010000082.1 GCA_016778085.1 Luminiphilus sp.
TACGCGCCAGTTGTAGCTGGGTTCGATCTCCCAAAATAGCCAGTCCCGATAGGCCTGTCGCCGGAAGCGAGCGCCGACTTTATAATTCTTGACGAAGTCGTAGGGCTCCGTTTGTCCGTCTGCGCCCAAATATAACCAGGTGGCGCCCACCCGGCCGCTGTCGCCTTTCCAGCCGCGGGCGTAAGACAGGCTAGAGGACCACTCCGTGCCTTCAGTTTTTTCGCCGTACAGGAATCGGGTATAGGCCCTGACCAACTCGCGCTCGCGCAGTGCCTTGTCGAGCACGAACCGCGAGGAGCCGTAGCCGCCTTCGCCCAGATCATAGGTGAAGCGCTGGGTGAAGCGAAAATTGAGGTCCTCGGCAAAAGCGTCCTGGTAGACGTACTTCACGCCGGGTTTTGGACCGGAGCTGCCGAACCCGACGGTCAGATCAAAGCGGTGCTTTCTGATGTCTTTGGGCCCGACCTGGTACTGCAGCCCAATGCGATCCTCCGAGGGGTCCTCTACACCGTCATCGCCGAAGTCATCCATGTCTTCGCCGCGAAACACCAGATCCAGTCGTTTGGAAATCTGCGGCAGGGAGACTTTTCCGCCCAGCCGGAACTTGACCTCGTTATCGAGTCGCTCATCCCAGTTGTAGATGGTTCTGAGTCGCAGTCGTGATTCCGCCTGCTCCAGATCGCGCTCGTCATTACCAAAAAAATTGTCGACCCACTGGGTCATCTCGTTGGCTTTGCGGGACGCGTAATCCTTGCCGTCTTCCAGCCAGTCATCCTCTGGCTCAATCACGTCATCGGCGAGCACGTCGTCAGAGTCGAGCATCTCATCGCCACCGCGCTCTGCGCTGACCTCAATCTCATCGGTGTCAGAGACCATATCTTCCTGCGCACGCGCAGGATTTCCCTGGACGGAAAGCACGCACAGTAGGATGGCGGAGAGCAAAAGAGTAGGGAGCTGAAACATCATAAGCGGGATCAGGACGCTGGTTTACGCTAGGTTACACTACCCCTATGGAATCTGTAATGACCGCCGTACAGGCAATTTTGCCGCAGCACTCTCTCTCGCGCCTAGTGGGGAAGCTTGCCCAACTGGAGAGCCCGGTTTGGCTGAAAAATTTCCTGATCCGCACATTTATGTCGCGCTACGATATTGATTTAACTGAAGCCACCTGCTCGTCAGGAGAGGACTTCCCGCATTTCAACGCCTTCTTTACCCGTTCTCTGCGCGAGGGCATGCGCCCGCTAGCGAGCAGCCACTGGTGCCACCCTGCTGATGGCGTGCTCAGTCAGCGGGGTGCTGTTGCGTCCTCTGAATTGGTGCAGGCCAAGGGCAGGACCTACTCTATTCAATCGCTGCTTGCGGGGGGTGATGAAGAAGCCGGCCGCTATGCGGAGGGGTGCTTTGCCACCACTTATCTCGCGCCGCGTGATTACCACCGTGTGCACATGCCCATCCGCGGTCACTTGGTGAAGACGCGCTATGTTCCCGGGGATCTTTTCTCTGTGAATGCCGCGACGGTCGAGCGGGTCGATGGTCTGTTGGCACGCAATGAGCGGCTGGTCTGCTTTTTTGAAACCGACCGAGGCGGCGTTGCGGTGGTTTTAGTGGGTGCCATGATTGTCGCGGGCATCGCCACGGTGTGGGGCGGGCGGGAAGCGCCGGGCGGTCAAATACGCGAGCAGGTATGGTCGGCGGATGAAGCCCCGCTGTTGGAGGCGGGTCAGGAATTGGGTCGCTTTTTTCTCGGCTCGACGGTCGTGCTGGTTACCGAAGCGGGTGATCTCGAGTGGGCCGATGAGGCGGGTGATACCGTCAAGGTTCGCGCAGCGCTTGCACATGCTCCGCTGCGCGCAGAGTCGGATTAAGTCACAGCCAGAGTCGCCACGATCTGCCGAAAACTCTCGAAGCGCTCGCTGCTGATGTCCCCGTTCTCGACCGCAGCGGTCAGTGCACAGCCGGGTTCGCTCTGATGCTGGCAGTCCCGGAAGCGGCACTGGCCCAAAAAGGGTGAGAACTCCCTGAAGCCATTGAAGACGGTTTCAGGCGCCACGTGGGTCAGCCCGAAGTCGCGGACGCCGGGCGAGTCGATGAGCCGGCCACCCCCGGGCAGGTGGAACAGCTCGGCAGTGGTGGTGGTGTGTCGGCCTTTGTCGGCGACTTCGGACAGCGCGCCAACGCGAATCGATGCCTCCGGGAGCAAGCGTTGAATCAGCGAGGATTTCCCCACTCCCGATTGTCCTACCAGTACCAGCGTGTCACGCCCGATGAGCGCTGTCAGATCGCTAGCGCCGGGCAGTTCATGGTGGGTGGTCAGCGTGCGGTAGCCCAGCTCGGCATACCGGTCGAGCTGTCTCGCTAGTTCATCGTCGGGCTCGAGCAGGTCGGCCTTATTGAGCACCAATGCGGCCTCGACCTCCATGTTCTCTGCCGCAACCAGATAACGGTCTATCAAGTTGGCCTGGGGCGCGGGCTCCGGCGCAAAGACAATCAGCATCAGGTCGATATTGGCGGCGACAGGGCGGAGCCGCCCTTGTGGATCGGGCCGCTGCAGGACATTGCGTCGCGTGACCAACGCATCTACTACGCCGGTTTCCTCCGTCGGTAGCCAGAGAATTTCGTCACCGGCCACGGGGGATTCGAGGTGCGCCCGCAGATGACAGAGCAGGCGATCGCCAGAGCGTGTCTCAATGAGTGCCTGCTTGCCATAACGCGCGATCACCACGCCGGGTTGCCCTGTCTCTGCGGGAGCATCACCTGCGGACGAGCGCTGCGCCTTGATTCGGCGGGTTTGTTGATCGGTGAGGCGACGTTTGGTCATCGTGCTAGTGTATGACACCCAGCGGCGCTCGGCGCATTGACAGACGAGCATAGTGGGTTGGCGTGGTTAGCGCTGGGCAAAGAAGGAGTGAGGTAATGGCGGTCAGTGACCACAATTTGATTTGGGTCGACATGGAGATGACCGGGTTGATCCCCGAAGCGCATCGCGTCATTGAAATCGCCACTATCGTCACCGACTCAAACCTGACCGTGCTGGCGGAGGGCCCGGTGCTTGCGATCTATCAGCCGTCCGAGGCGCTTGACGCGATGGACGAGTGGAATACCCGCACCCACAGGGGCTCGGGTCTGGTCGATCGCGTTCGCACGAGTACCGTGTCGGAGTCGGCTGCAGCTGAGTTGACGCTTGAGTTCCTCCGCCAGTGGGTGCCCGAGGGAAAATCGCCGATGTGCGGCAATTCCATTTGTCAGGACCGACGCTTCATGGCACGCCACATGCCGGAGCTCGAGACATTTTTCCACTATCGGAATCTGGATGTCAGCACGCTCAAGATACTGATGCAGCGGTGGCGCCCAGATTTGCCTGAAGCGCCCAAGCAGGGTGCACACCAGGCGCTTGAGGACATTCGCGAGTCAATCGAGGAATTGCGGCATTATCGAACGCATTTTCTGCGCGTCGAGTCACCCTAAAGCGGCGCGCGATAGAGAGCGACGCGCGATAGAAAGCGAAGCGCGATAGAAAGCGCAGTGCTATAGAGAGCGGAACCCTGCCGGTGGAGGCGGCGGCGCTGTTGAGCGCGGCGCCTTAATCAGTCAGTGGTGTTGCGCGATCGCCCACTGAACATGTTCGCGCACCAACTCTGAGGGATCTTCCAGCGCCGCTTGCAGTGCTGTGCGGATGGCATCACTCGATTCGGCGTTACCCAAGGCAATGGCGACATTGCGACGCCACTGTTCAAAGCCGATGCGGCGAATCGCTGAGCCTTCAGTGCGAGCGAGAAAGGTCGGCTCGTCCCAATTGAAGCACTCCACTAGGTCGATCGCATCGAGTCCATGGCGGGGCGTGAAATCAGGTTCCCCGGTTTGCTGGGCAAACTTGTTCCAGGGACACACCAGCTGACAGTCATCGCAACCATAAATGCGATTGCCCATGGCCGGCCGCAGTGATTCCGGAATCACGCCGTCGAACTCAATGGTCAGGTAGGAGATGCACTTGCGCGCATCGAGGACCCAAGGGGCGGTAAAAGCATTCGTGGGACAGACATCGAGGCAAGCACGGCAACTGCCGCAATGCTCAGTATCCTGCGGTGGATCCGGGGGCAGCGGGATATCGGTATAGATTTCGCCGAGGAAGAACCAGGACCCCGCTTTGTCGTTTAACAGCATGGTGTTCTTGCCAATCCAGCCAAGGCCTGCATTCTCTGCCAGCGCCCGCTCCAGCACGGGGGCGCTATCAACAAAGGCGCGATACTGGCCACCGCCCAACTGCGCCTCGATGCGCTTAGCCAATTTGGCCAGTCTGCCTCGTATCAGCTTGTGATAGTCGCGCCCGAGCGCGTAGCGAGAGATATAGGCCTTCTCGGATGAAGCCAGCACGGCCTCGGGGTCCTTTCCCTCGGGCAGATAATCCATTCGTGCGGTGATAACGGTGCAGGTGCCCGGCACGAGCGCATCCGGGTGCGTGCGTTTTTGACCATGGCTGGCCATCCACTCCATCTTACCGTGGTAGCCGGCCTCGAGCCATTTGGCGAGATAGTCTCGGTGCTGGGCGAGATCAATGCCGGTAAAACCCAGCGCCTGAAAGCCCAGCTCCTGACCCCACTGGCGGATCGTGTCCAGTGGTGCAGCGTCGGCAGAATCAGGGGAGCTACCGGTGTCGGCAAGAGGGTCTGTCATGGTGGGATTGTGACAGATGCCCGGCCCGGCGCGGTACACTAGATGGATGACCGAGGCCTTGTCCCATCACCGAGAATTTGAATTGTCCGACGAGACCGCGACGCTCGCCTTGGGCAGTCAAGTGGCGGGCAAGGCGCAGGTCCCACAAATTATTTTTTTACGCGGTGATCTGGGCGCCGGCAAGACGACCTTCAGTCGAGGGTTCTTGCGTGGGCGAGGCCATGATGGGTCGGTGAAGAGCCCGACCTACACCTTGGTGGAGCCTTATGAATCGGTGCCCGGCGGACCGGTCTTTCACCTTGATCTTTACCGGCTCGGGGATGGGCAGGAGTTGGCGTACCTCGGGCTGGGTGACTATCTCTCTGCAGAGGGCATTCTGCTTATTGAGTGGCCTGAGCGTGCTGAGGCGCAGCTGCCGCCCGCTACCCTCGACATTACGTTGACGCCCGAGGGCTCAGGACGCAAAGCCACGGTGCGCGCTGCCGATCCCGCCTTGCTCGAAGCGCTGTCGGATTGACATGCCCCTGAACTGGAAAAAAGCCGTTAGCCAAATCCCGGCATCAGTCCCTCTGCACGCCGTGCACGCTATGCTCATAACACTTGGGGCGATCGCGTGGGTGCTGGCGTCGGTGTTGACTGTCTCCGCAGCCGACGTGAATGCAGTGCGACTGTGGCGCGCACCTGACCACACCCGGCTGGTACTTGATCTGTCTGAAGCTGCGGAGTTCAGCACGCTGTCACTCGATAACCCCGAGCGATTCGTGATCGATTTATCGCAGAGTCGACTGACCGCGAGCCTGAACGCGCTGCCGCTCGAGGGAACTCCGCTCAGCGGAGTGCGCTCGGGTATTCGGCAGGGCGCAGATCTGCGTCTGGTTTTTGACCTTAGCGCATCGGTCCGCACCTCGGTGTTTTTGTTGCCACCGAATGACACTACGGGTCATCGAGTGGTGATCGACCTCTTCGATAAGACACCCACCGAAGAGCCCGAGCCGGTGTTGTCGGTGGAGTCGCTGGAGAGCCGTCGGGATATTGTGATTGCCATTGACCCCGGGCATGGCGGTGAGGACCCTGGCGCGTTGGGGCCGGGCGGGCTGCGAGAGAAAACCGTGGTGCTGCAGATTGCCCGTCGTTTGGAAAATCAATTGGCGAAAATACCGGGCTTCAAGCCGATGCTGGTGCGCACCGGGGACTATTACGTGAGCCTGAAAAATCGTCGCGACAAGGCGCGGGCGTTGGAGGCGGATTTGTTTGTCTCGATTCACGCCGATGCGTTCCGGGAAAAGTCCGCCCGCGGTGCATCAGTTTATGCGCTCTCAACGCGCGGGGCGACCTCCACCACGGCACAATATCTCGCCGACACCGAGAATGCCGCTGATCTGGTAGGGGGAGTAGAGCTGGCAGAGATGGATCCAATGTTGGCGGGGGTGCTGGCAGATTTGTCGATGACCGGTACGCTGGACGCCAGCCTGAATTTGGGTGCGCTGATTCTGGAGCAGATCGATGGCGTCGCCCGCTTACACAAGAAACGGGTGGAGCAGGCAGGCTTTGCGGTACTGAAGTCCCCGGACGTACCCTCGTTACTGATTGAGACGGGATTTATCTCCAACCCAGGTGAAGCCGAGCGTCTTGCCACACCGGCTTATCAGGACAAGATGGCGAGAGCGATTCGTCGTGGCATACAGAGCTGGTTCGCCCGCCAACCACCGCCTGGTACGTTGCTTGCGTGGCAGCGAGAACAGGGTGGTAGAGAGGTCACTATTGCCGCAGGGGATACACTGTCAGAAATTGCAGAGCGATATGGTGTGACTGTCGCTTCGATCAAAACCAACAACGGACTCAGTCGCGACATGATCTATGTGGGCCAGACATTGGTGATACCCGAGGCATGAGCGTGATCCGACTCCTAGAGCCGCGACTCGCTAATCAGATCGCAGCAGGCGAAGTGGTGGAGCGCCCCTCCTCGGTGGTCAAGGAGGCGGTGGAGAACAGTCTTGATGCGGGCGCTACGCGGATCGACATCGATGTCGAAGCCGGTGGCACAAGACTGCTGCGTATCCGCGATAACGGCGCCGGGATTAGCGAGGCCGATCTGGCGCTGTCGCTGGCGCGCCATGCGACCAGCAAGATCGATTCTATTGAAGATCTCGAGGCAGTGGCATCGCTGGGCTTTCGTGGCGAGGCGTTGGCCTCCATCGCCTCCGTATCAAGGCTGCTGCTGACCTCGAACACCGATCAGAGTTCGGCACAGGGGCATCAAGCCCTGTGCGAGGGGCGTGAGATGGCGGTGTCGGTGCGCCCGGCTCCGCATCCCCGCGGTACTACACTCGAGGTGCGTGATTTGTTTTACAACACGCCCGCGCGGCGAAAGTTTCTGCGCACCGAGAAAACCGAGTTCGGTCATATCCACGAGGTCATTAAACGTCAAGCTCTGTCCCGACCGGACGTGACGTATACGCTGCACCACAACGGCAAGCAAACGCTGCAGCTGGGCGCGGCAGGCAATGAAAGCGAGCGCAATCGGCGCATTGCGACCATTTGTGGCAAAGATTTCGCCGAGCACACGGTGACGATCGAGCGCGAGGCGGGTTCGCTCAAACTCTGGGGCTGGGTGGCGGCGCCGACCTTTTCCCGCAGCCAAGCAGATCTGCAGTACTTCTTCGTGAACGGTCGGGTTATTCGTGACAAGTTGGTTTCCCACGCCATCCGGCAGGCCTATCGCGATGTGCTGTTTCATGGCCGTCACCCGGCTTTTGTGTTGTTTCTCGAGCTGGATCCGGCGGGCGTTGATGTGAATGTTCATCCGACCAAGCACGAGGTGCGGTTCCGCGATAGCCGCGGGGTGCACGACTTTTTATTCGGCACATTGTCCCGGGCGCTGGCAGATGTGAGACCGGGCCAAAGCCAGTCGCCGGCTACGGCGGAAATGGTCGAGTCGGTTGCGCAACAATCGACCATGGGGTTGTCACCGGGCGGACTACCTGCTTCGTTTGCCGGGCAGACCGGGGCGTCAGTCAGCAGCGCGGGCGGCGACCGCGGGCAGTTTGGCACGGTGGGTTCTGGGTATGCCTCGCCGATGCTGCAGCGGGCGCGCAATGCGCCCCAGCCAGAGTTCAGCGACCCATCTGCCGAGATTCCGCCGCTGGGGTTTGCCGTGGCGCAGCTTCACGGTGTGTACATCCTCGCCGAGAATCAGCACGGGATGGTGCTGGTCGATATGCACGCGGCGCACGAGAGAATTACCTATGAAAGGTTGAAACAGGCCAGAGAGGGTGCGGGCATCACGCGCCAGCCGTTGCTGGTGCCCATTACGCTCGCTGTATCGAATAGAGAGGCGGCGATCGCCGCTGAGCAGGCTGAAGAGTTGGCGTCGCTGGGCGTGTTGGTTGAAGCGGTCGGCGAGGAGGCAGTGGTCTGCCGAGAACTCCCTGCGCCGCTCAAAGATGCCGATGCGGAAGTGCTGGTGCGCGACGTGCTGTCTGACCTTCTCGAGTTCGGCACCAGTGACCGTATTGCCAGCTCACTCGATGAGTTGCTTTCGACCATGGCCTGTCACGGTTCGGTGCGCGCCAATCGCCGTTTGACGCTACCCGAGATGAATGCACTGTTGCGCGATATGGAAGAGACTGAGCGATCCGGGCAGTGCAACCATGGTCGGCCCACCTGGGTGCAGCTGGGTATGGCAGATCTGGACAAACTGTTTCTGCG
>JADHQF010000083.1 GCA_016778085.1 Luminiphilus sp.
CCCCCATCGCCACCATCACCGCCGTCCGGCCCGCCTCTGGGCACGTACTTTTCGCGGCGAAAGCTCACACAGCCGTTGCCGCCCTTTCCAGCGGTGACTTCAATTGTGGCTTCGTCGACAAATTTCATGATCTGGCCTGATACGTTCGCACTGGCGCCATGGCAAAAAAAAACCCCGCCGGGTGACGAGGTTTCTCTGATCCTGGGGCGTCCGGTTTACGCCGTTACGATACGGACCTGCTTACGATTCTGCGGGCCGCCGTTAAAAAACTCTACCTTGCCATCAGCGGTAGCATAGAGCGTGTGATCCTTGCCCACGCGCACGTTGTCGCCCGCGTGAAAGCGCGTACCGCGCTGGCGCACGATAATGCTGCCCGCGCAGACCGCCTGACCACCGTAGGCCTTAACGCCGAGCCGTTTGCTCTCGGAATCGCGTCCGTTACGAGTACTACCACCTGCTTTTTTATGTGCCATCTCTCGTGTCTCCTGTCAGCCGTTGATCGCCGTAATCTTGACTTCGGTATACCACTGCCGATGTCCCGTCTCTTTACGGTGATGCTTACGTCGATTGAACTTCACGATGCGAATCTTTTCGTGACGGCCGTGTGCCACAACTTCCGCCGTCACCTTGCCGCCTTCCACCAGCGGCGCGCCAATCTTGACGTCGCTACCTGATCCCACCATCAACACTTCGTCGAATTCGATGGTCTCGCCCGTAGCGGCCTCAATCTTCTCGAGCTTGAGCTGCTCGCCTTCCTCTACACGGTGCTGTTTGCCACCGCTCTTAATTACTGCGTACATGCTGTTTTCCTCTCAGTTAGCCTGCTCGCAAAGGGGACCGCGCTAGCGCGGGGCAGAGTTCAGGCACCGAAACCCGACCACAAGGTCAGACCAAGGGCGCGAAAGATACGCGCTCATGGGGTGAAGCGCAAGTGTGAGAAATAGGCCTTAAACAGCCCAAAAGCCGCCCCGGGGGCGGGTTTTGGGGGATTTCCGCGCGGCCGGCAAGGCGAACGGAGCGTGGCGGGCAGTGCGCGGCCGTCCTATACTTGCGAGCATGTTGGGGGATCTGGTGTGAATGTAGCCATCAAAGACAGCGTCGCAGCCGAGTTTGCGCAGGTTGATGATGTCATCGTCGAGTTACTGCAGTCCGATGTGGAAATGGTCGAGAATATTGGCCATTACATCGTCAAGGCAGGCGGCAAGCGCATGCGGCCCCTGCTGGTATTGCTGTCTGCCAAGGCCTTGGGCGGTATTGAAGATGCCCATATCCGCTTCGCCGCGGTGGTGGAGTTCATTCACACGGCGACGCTTCTTCACGACGACGTAGTGGATCTCTCCACGCTTAGACGGGGCATGCCCACCGCCAACGCCGAATTTGGCAATGCCCCCAGTGTTCTGGTCGGCGACTTTATTTACACCCGGGCGTTCCAGCTGATGGTCGGGCTTGGCAACATGCCGCTGTTGGCGCACATGGCGGAAACCACCAATACGATCGCTGCGGGAGAGGTCATGCAACTCGTCCACGCGGGTGACCCCGATACCCAGGCGGAGCAGTATCAAGAAATTATTCGCCGTAAAACCGCCGCACTGTTTGCGGCTGCCTGCCATGGTGCGGCGCTCTTGCACAATACGAGCACCGCGAAAGCCGATGCGCTACACGACTACGGCATGCACCTCGGGATTGCATTCCAGCTGGCGGATGACCTGCTCGACTATGCCGGCGATCCCAGTGAAACCGGCAAGAACGTCGGTGACGATCTGGCCGAGGGGAAAATCACCCTGCCCCTGCTTCATGCCATGAAAGTGGGCGACGAGCGCGACCAGCGCCTGGTCGCAGACACCCTGCGCAACAAGGACGGCAGTGCCTTCGCCGACATCATGGCGGTTGTGCAGCGTACCGGTGGCATCAAGGCGACGCGGGAAGCGGCGCTTCAGCATCAAAATCAGGCGATGGCTGCGCTGGAGACGCTTGGGCAGAATGAGGCGACCGTCGCATTGAGCGAGATGGCAGCTAGAGCGGTGGACCGCCGAGGCTGATGGCCATCACCCCCACCGCGTTACATGACGCGCTGACACAGGCAGCTGAAGCGCTGAGGTCCCGGCGCATAGAATGGCTATTCGATACAACACCGGATCGCACGAGCGGCTATCGCTGTGAGGTCGCGGGGCTGACCCTTGATTATTCGAAGCACCTGCTGGATGACAACGCCTGGCAGACTTTGTTGACTCTGTCCGATACTCAGGCACTCCCTGCGGCGTTCGCCTCGCTGATCGGTGGCGAGATAGTCAACACCTCGGAACACCGCCCCGCGCTTCACACGTTGCTGCGCGGCACCGCGAGCGATCAACACCCGGAAAAGTCAAAAGAAATAGAGGAAACACTTTCCCGGATGGCTGCGCTGGTTGAGAGCATCCATAGTGGCGCGTCGACGGGCGATACGGACAAGCGCTTTACCGATGTGGTCAACCTTGGCATCGGTGGCTCTGATCTGGGTCCGCGGCTCGTCTGTGAGGCGCTCCACACCCATGCCGCGCCGCTCAAGGCGCACTTCGTTGCCAACATCGATCCCGATGATCTCGATGGCACGCTGGCGCCACTGAACCCTGAGACAACCCTGTTTGTCATTTGCTCAAAGTCGCTGTCGACCGAGGAAACCCTCTCCAACGCCGAGCGCGCCATTGGGTGGCTTCAGGCGGGAGGTATTCAAGGGCAGGCCTTGGGTGCGCATCTCATCGCAGTGACCACTCAAGTCGCCAAGGCTGAGCGCTGGCACATTCCGCCAGAGCGATGCTTCCCGTTGTGGGACTGGGTGGGGGGGCGCTATTCATTGTGGTCCGCCATTGGCCTCAGCATCGCGCTGTCGCTGGGCTGGCAAAGCTTTCAACGTCTTTTGGACGGCGCGCATTCGCTCGACATGCATACCGAATCCGCGTCACCGACTCACAACATGCCCATGGTCATGGCACTTTTGGAGCTCTGGCAGACCCACTATCTCGGCGCCAACACCCATGTTGTCCTGCCCTATGCCCAAAAGCTCGCTCATTTGCCGGACTTCCTGCAGCAGCTGACCATGGAGAGCAACGGCAAGCGGGTCTCTCCAACGGGAGAGCTGCTTGAACACGACACAGCACCAGTACTGTGGGGCTCTGCCGGTACCATCGGACAGCACTCCTATTATCAGCTGCTGCATCAGGGTACGCGGTCTTTCAGCGCCGATATCATCCTGCCACTGCGCTCGGGTGAGGGAGATCGCGATGCGCGTCGCGCCCTCGCCGCCCACGCTCTGGCCCAAAGCCGCGCGCTGATGGTTGGCCGCCCAGCCGAGCAGGCCCGCCAGCTGGGCGTCGAGCGCGGGTTTGATGAGTCAGCCAGTCAACAATTCGAGCTGCCGGGCAATCACAGCCACTCGCTGCTTATCATGGATGCCGTCACGCCGGAGTCTCTCGGCGCCCTGATCGCTGCGTACGAGCACAAGACCTATTTTCTGGCGGTGCTGTTGGGGATCAATCCCTTTGACCAGTGGGGTGTAGAGCTAGGCAAGGTGATTGCGGGGCACATGCAGACCGTGCTGAGTGGCGATGACAGCAATGTCGAAATGGATGCCGCTACGCTCGCTGCAGCAGAGGCCTGGCGCGCGGCCAACGCAGACTGACTTTTCAGGCGTCAATAAGCGCCAGCAATTCCTCGGTCTTCTCTGCCATCAGCGCCTGATCACCCCGAGATTCAACATTCAGCCGCACCACCGGTTCGGTGTTAGACATTCGCAAATTGAAGCGCCACTCTCCAAATTCAACGCCAAGGCCGTCGAGCTTTTCCACGGCTAGCGCGTTGGGCGCGTAACGCGCCTCCACCGCCGCCAGTAAGGCCGTTGGATCGGTCACCTCGCGGTTGATCTCTCCCGAGCAGGGAAAAGCCGCCTCCCGGGCCGCCACCAGTTCACCCATAGACTGACCTGTCCGGGACATCAACCCGGCAATGAGTAGCCAGGGGATCATGCCGCTGTCGCAGTAGGCGAAGTCCCTGAAGTAGTGGTGTGCGGACATCTCGCCACCGTAAACGGCGTCGACCTCGCGCATCCGCTCTTTGATAAAGGCATGCCCGGTCTTGCTGAGCACCGGCTCGCCGCCCCCGGCCCGAGCAATATCCTGGGTGTTCCAGGTCAGCCGAGGGTCGTGCACGATCCGCTGGGGTCCCAACTGGGACAGGAAGGCCTCAGCGAGCAGGCCTACAATGTAATAGCCCTCGATGAAATGGCCGGCGCTGTCGAAGAAGAAACAGCGGTCAAAATCGCCGTCCCAGGCGATGCCAAGATCCGCCTGCTCGGCGACCACGCGATCGGCTGTAGCGGCACGGTTTTCGACCAGCAGTGGATTGGGGACGCCATTGGGGAAATGGCCATCAGGTTCGTGATGCACCTTGATGAACTCGAAGGGCAGGTGCGGCTCCAGTGCGTCCACCACTCGACCCGCGCCGCCATTACCCGCCGTGCACACAATTTTCAGCGGCTTGAGCGCCGTGACATCAACATAGGACAGTAGATGTTCAATATATGCCCGCTGGGTATCCGCAGCCGCCAGCTCACCCCGCGTATCCGCTGCGGTGAAGTCATTGGCCTCGGCTAGCGCCCGAATCTCCGCCAGGCCTGAGTCCCCCGAGATCGGTTTGGCGCCCTCACGGACGAACTTCAAGCCGTTGTAGTCTTTCGGGTTGTGGCTGGCGGTGACGGCTATGCCGCCCCCGACTCCGAGGTGCGCCGTCGCGAAGTAAATTTCTTCCGTGCCGCACAGGCCAATGTCCTGCACCGGCACACCCTGCTCCAGAAGCCCGTCGATAAGCGCGCCCTTGATCGACTCACTGGTCAGGCGGATGTCATGACCGACCACGACCGTCCCCGGCTGAACCACTTCGGCATAGGCTTTGCCGATACGCCGGGCGATATCCTCGTTGAGCTGGTCCGGGATCCGTCCGCGAACGTCATAGGCCTTGAAACAGGCTAAAGCGTCTGTCATTCAGGCTGTCCGTAGTAGTGTTCAAACACATACTGGGTCGCGTCGACAAAGCCCGGCACACTGCCGCAGTCAAAGCGCAGCCCCTCGAACTGGTAGGCCAGCACGCGACCCTCCCGAGCCTGCGCCTGTAGCGCGTCGGTGAGCTGCACTTCGCCATTTTTTCCCGGAGGGGTGTTGCGAATGATGTCGAAGATGTCCGGCGTCAGGATGTAGCGGCCTATCACTGCGAGATTGGACGGGGCCTCCTCGGGAGAGGGTTTTTCGACCATCTTGCTGACGCGAGTGAGCCCGTCTCCTTCCGTCACCCCAGCCACAACGCCATACTTATCGACCTCTTCCCTCGGCACCTCCTGCACCGCGACGATGGAACACTGATGCTGCTCATAAAGTGCCGCCATCTGTGCCAACACCCCGGGACCGCCCTTGTTGAGACAGAGGTCATCGGACAAGACAACACCGAAAGGCTGATCACCGATCAGGGGTTCGCCGGTCAAAATAGCGTGCCCTAGGCCCAACATTTCGCGCTGGCGCACCATGGTGAAGACGCCACGATCGATCACATCTCTGATGCCAGAGAGATACTGTTCTTTGGAAGATCCGGCGATCTGATGCTCGAGCTCGTAGCTGATATCAAAGTGGTCGGCGATCGCGCGCTTGCCACGGCCAGTGACCAAGGCACAGTTGCTCATGCCCGCCTCGATGGCCTCCTCGACCCCGTATTGCACCAGCGGTTTGTTCACAATCGGGAGCATTTCCTTGGGCATGCTCTTGGTCGCGGGCAGGAATCGAGTGCCGTAGCCCGCCACCGGAAACAGGCATTTACCAATCATGTCGGGTTCTCCTCCCTGCCGTACACATCGTCAAACCGCACAATATCGTCTTCTCCTAGATACGATCCGGACTGTACTTCGATCACTTCCAGTGGCGCGGCGCCACGATTGGCAAGGCGGTGCTTCATGCCAATGGGGATATACGTGGATTCATCAGGGCCTAGCGTCAGCTGCTCCTCACCTCTCGTGATCTGGGCTTCTCCTGACACCACGACCCAGTGCTCAGCGCGATGGTGGTGCAGTTGCAGCGACAGCGTTTGACCAGGGGCGACCGTCAATCGCTTGACCTGAAACTGCTCGCCAACCACCAGCGATTCATACGATCCCCAGGGGCGGAAGACCTTTTGGTGAAGGGAAGCCTCCGGTCGGTTGGACGCAGTGAGCGCTTCCACCACCTGCTTGATGTCCTGCACCCGGTCTCGCGCACCCACCATAACCGCATCGGCGGTCTCAACCACTACCAGATCCTCTACGCCCAGCGCGGTGACCAGACGACTCTCGCTGCGCACATAGTTATTTCGGGCATCGTGTAACAGCACATCGCCCTCGCTAACGTTACCAGCGCTGTCCGCCGCACCGATCTCCCACAGCGCCGACCAGGCGCCCACATCACTCCAGCCGCAGTCAAGGGTGGCGACGCCGCCAGCCTCGGTATGTTCCATAACGGCATAGTCAATACTGTCTGCGGGGCTCGCGAGGAAGGCCTCCGCATCGGGGCGAATGAAGTCGAGATCGCGCTCTGCGCGAGCCATAGCCTGCTCGCAGGCCGCGAGCATTGCCGGTTGATGCTGACCCAGCGCCTCAAGGTAACTATCTGCACGAAACAAAAACAGGCCGCTATTCCAATAATACGTGCCGTCGGCCACATAGCGCTCCGCGGTGGCCTGGTCGGGCTTCTCGACGAATTCCGCCAGACTGAAGATCCCGTCGGCCAGCGCCTCGCCGCAGCGTACGTAGCCATATCCGGTCTCAGGGCGGCTGGGCACGACGCCAAATGTCATCAACTGGCCGGCGCGTGCGGGGGCCATGGCCCGCTCTACGGTGGCCCGAAATGCCCCAGGATCCGTCACATGATGATCAGCAGGCAACACCAGCAGTAATGCCTCGGGATGCTGCGCCTGTAATGCCGCCAACGCGATGGCGGGCGCGGTATTGCGCCCGGCAGGCTCAAGAATAATTGTCGGACTTGCGGCCGCCTCCGCCCGCAGTTGTTCGGCCACCATAAAGCGGTGCTCCGCATTACAGACCACGATCGCTGGTCCGCAATCCAATCCCTTTAGCCGGCGCTGGGTCTCCTGCAGCATCGACCCGTCACCCCCCAAAGGCAGGAACTGCTTGGGTCGAGCGGCGCGGGACACGGGCCACAGGCGGCTACCGACGCCACCGGAGAGCAAGACGGGTATCAACATCAATTTTCCGTGGGGTGATAGGTGATCTCAGAGGACGAGATGCTACTGGATGCCACGTCTCCCGTCACCCACAGCGATCAGCGCTGCGGCTTTCTTCCCGTTAAGGCTGGCTCGACAGCGCCCTCGCCTCCGCTGGATCAGGAGGTGACCTTCCTCTACAATTGCGTCGCGCAACCTTATCTCTCGCGGGGATCAGCAACTCGCGCACTCATCGCCGCTTAAGCCCGCACTGGAATCCCAATCGAATGACCGACGCGACCCCTTTTGTTCCTCAGTCTCAGTACGACAAAGCCGAATTGGTCGCCTGCGGCATGGGCGAGCTGTTCGGCGTCGGCAACGCACAGTTGCCTGTCGAAAACATGCTGATGGTGGACCGTATCAGCCATATCAGCTCTGAGGGGGGCGCTGCCGGCAAGGGAGAGCTGATCGCGGAGCTCGATATCCACCCGGAACTGTGGTTTTTTGCCTGCCACTTCCCCGGTGACCCGGTGATGCCCGGCTGTCTGGGACTGGACGCCATGTGGCAGCTGGTGGGCTTTTTTCTGGGTTGGCGGGGTAATCCGGGGCGCGGTCGTGCATTGGGCTGCGGTGAGGTCAAGTTCACCGGGCAAATCCTGCCCGATCACAAGCAAGTGCGTTATCACATCCATATGAAGCGGGTGATTGAGCGCAAGCTGGTCATGGGCATCGCCGATGGTTCAGTCGCCGTGGATGGTGAGATCATCTACACCGCCTCGGATCTGCGGGTCGGCCTGTTCCAGAACACGGGAGCGATGTAATGACAGAGCGAGTCGTCGTCACCGGTCTTGGCGTGGTCTCCTGCCTGGGAAACGACGCGGGCGCTGTTAAGGACGCCCTGTTCAACGGCCGCTCGGGTATCTCGTTCCGGCAAGATCATGTCGACGCGGGTATGCGCTCGCAGATCGCCGGCACGCCAGATATCGACCTCTCGGAACATATCGATCGCAAGCAGTGGCGGTTCATGGGCGACGCGGCGGGATACGCCTACCTCAGCCTGCAGCAGGCGATTGCTCACGCAGGCTTGAGTGACGCAGAAGTGTCCAATCCCCGTAC
>JADHQF010000004.1 GCA_016778085.1 Luminiphilus sp.
CGAAGGGATCGTGATCGCTGCGGCGAGCTAACGGCGAGACTTCTGTGGGATACGCAGTGATGAAGGTGGGTTCCTGCAGCTGTGCTTCTGCCGTCTCCTCGAAAATCTCGATTTGGATCTTGCCGAGGCCCCAGCTCTTTTCGACTTTGATACCTAGACGCTCGGCGATCGCGGCGGCGGCGTCTCTTTCAGCGATATCTTCGCTTGTCAGGTCTGGATTGTGCTTGAGTATCGCCTCAACGACGGTCATTCGGTCGAAAGGTCGATCAAAGTGGAAGGTCGCGTCGCCATAAACCACCTCTGTCGAGCCCAAGACTGATTGCGTGAGCTCCCGCATCAGCTCTTCCGTGAGATCCATGGCGTCTCGGTAATCCGCATACGCCCAGTAGAACTCCAACATGGTGAACTCTGGGTTATGCCGGGTAGAGAGCCCTTCATTGCGGAAGTTACGATTAATCTCGAACACTTTTTCCAAACCGCCCACCGTCAAGCGCTTGAGGTAGAGCTCCGGGGCCACACGGAGATACATCTCCATATCGAGCGTGTTGTGATGTGTAACAAAGGGCCTCGCCGTGGCGCCACCGGCAATGGGATGCAGCATCGGCGTCTCAACCTCAACAAACTGCCGCTCAACCAGAAATTGACGGATACATTGAACCGTCGCCGCACGAATACGAAAGACCTCACGTGCCTCTGGATTTACAATGAGATCAACATAACGCTGGCGATAGCGCATCTCTTGATCCACGAGTCCATGGTACTTATCGGGCAAAGGTCGAAGGGCCTTGGTGAGCAAACGCCCCTCATCCATGTTGATATAGAGATCGCCCTTACCACTGCGATGTAAGGGGCCGGATGCTGCAACGATGTCTCCCAGATCCCAGGTCTTGATCGCCTGAACGGCCTCTTCAGAGAGGATGTCACGGTTCAGATACAGCTGAATGGTGCCCGATCCATCCTGAATGAGCAGGAAGGCGCCGCGATTGCGGATCAGTCTGCCGGCCACCGAGAAACGATGATTTGCGGTCTCAAGCTCGGCCTTATCCTGAGATTCAAAATCTCTCTGCAGATCGCCGGCCAAGGCTGTGCGGCGGAAATCATTGGGAAACGCTGGACCCGCTTCGCGCAATGCGGCGAGCTTTGCGCGGCGCTCTGCGATCAGGCGATTTTCATCTTCAGGCTGCTGTGGCTCGTCCACGTTTTTCTTCCTTTTGTCTTGCCTTACAGGCCCTGCTTCAGGGACGCCTGAATAAAGGGGTCCAGTGCACCATCCAGCACTGACTGGGTGTTGCGCGTTTCAACCCCGGTGCGGAGATCCTTGATTCGGGAGTCATCCAGCACATAAGACCTTATCTGACTTCCCCAGCCGATGTCGGCCTTGCTGTCTTCCATCGCCTGCTTCTCTGCGTTTCGCTTGAGCATTTCCATTTCATAAAGTTTCGCACGGAGCTGCTTCATCGCGTTATCGCGATTTTGATGCTGCGAACGCTCTGTTTGGCAACTGCTGACCAGCCCAGAGGGCTCGTGGGTAATACGGACTGCGGAGTCAGTCGTATTGACGTGCTGTCCGCCCGCTCCCGAAGAGCGATAGGTGTCGACACGCAGATCCGCCGGATTGATCTCGATTTCGATATTGTCGTCAATTTCCGGCGACACAAAAATAGAGGCAAAGGAGGTATGCCGCCGCCCGCCGCTGTCAAAGGGTGACTTGCGTACCAATCGGTGTACGCCCGTCTCGGTCCGCAACCAACCAAAGGCATACTCGCCTTCAAACTGAATGGTCGCGCTTTTGAGGCCCGCCACTTCGCCTGCGGAAGCTTCGACCAGCGTCGTTTTGAATCCCTTGTCCTCGCCCCAACGCAGGTACATACGCAGCAGCATCTCAGCCCAGTCCTGCGCCTCGGTGCCTCCCGAGCCTGCCTGAATATCGAGGTACGCGTTGTTGGGGTCGGTCTCACCAGAGAACATGCGACGGAATTCGAGCTTCTCAAGCTCACTCTCAAGCCCAGCCAGATCCTGCTCTACGGATTGCGCGGTCTCTTCGTCGTCTTCATCAACGGCGAGATCCAGCAAGTCACTGGCATCGTCACAACCAGCATCCAACACTTCGATAGTCGTAACAACGGCCTCCAGCGAGGCCCTCTCCCGCCCCAACGCCTGGGCTTTCTCGGGGTCATCCCAGACACTGGGCTCGGCCAGCTCGAGTTCGACCTCTTTCAGTCGATCCTGTTTAACAGCGTAGTCAAAGATACCCCCTGAGCACGTCAGTGCGTGCACGAATATCTTTAATTTGATTGATAAGAGGCGCTATTTCCACGGGCTTTCCAAGTTTGTCGGTCCCCACCGGGGAACGGTTTAAATAAGGGGCGTGAGTCTATCGGGTTGCGCGTGTGACTGCCATATCCGTCAGGTCTGCGGGATCGCTAACATGGCCAGAAAGACTGAATAACCAACTGTGCGCGGCGTTCACCACGATATTCATTCACATCCAGGCGATAGAGCGCGTGGAACGCATCGAGGGGCGCTGCCAGCCATTTAGGTACATCAATATTGAAGGCGATGCCCTCGATTTCAGTGCCATCGGCATCGAGCGTCAGCTTGAGGTGTTTCTCCCCAACGATGCGATGACTGCGGACAAAGAATTGCCCGTCAAAAAGTGGCTCTGGAAAGTGCTGACCCCAGGGTCCACCGCTCGCCAATTGCTCTGCTAGCGGGAGTCCAAAATCGCTGCGGGCCAGCGCGCCATCACTTTCTTCGGTTCGCTCGGGCGGCGTATAACCTAGCGCTTCAGCTACCGCGTCGTTGAGTGCCTGCTTGAAGCGATTCAGGTCATCCCTCGCCAAGCTCAGGCCAGCCGCCATCGCATGGCCGCCGAATTTTGTCAGTAAACCGGGATGACGGGTCGCCACCTGATCGAGCACGTCTCGCAAATGGAGGCCGGGTATCGATCGCCCTGAACCCTTCAGCATGCCCTCCTCTGCGTCAGCAAACACCAACGTCGGACGGTGAACACGCTCCCGAATCCGTGACGCCAAAATACCGATCACGCCCTGGTGCCAAGCGGGGTCATAGAGCGTCATGGCAAACAGCGAGGCGTCACCCTCCAAGTCGATGGACTCCAGCTGTGCCAGTGCGTCCTGCTGCATGGATTGCTCGATATCCCGTCGCTCTCTATTGAGTTGATGCAATTTTTCGGCAAAGCCTCGTGCTGATGCAGATGACTCTGCCAACAAACATTCGATACCGATCGACATATCGTCGAGACGACCCGCTGCATTCAGCCTAGGGCCAACAATAAAGCCGAGGTCACTCGCTGTCGCCTGCCGGTGGTCACGCCCTGCCACCTCAAACAGCGCCTCGATACCCGGTCTCGCGCGGCCACTGCGAATTCTCGCCAAGCCTGCGGCAACCAGAATCCGGTTATTGCGATCGAGTGGCACCACATCGGCGACGGTTCCGAGTGCGACGAGATCGAGTGAGTCAGCCAGATTGGGCTCTTCCATGCTCTCAGCGTTGAACCAACCTCTCTCGCGAAGTGCTGCGCGCACGGCGCTGAGCACGTAGAACATGACACCGACGCCCGCGAGCGACTTACTGGGAAACTGACAGCCCGGCTGATTCGGGTTGACGATGACATCTGCCGTGGGAAGCGAGTCTCCAGGGAGATGGTGGTCCGTAATCAGTACGCTAATGCCCATGGCCTGAGCCGCTGACACGCCCTCAACGCTGGAAATGCCGTTATCAACTGTCACGATGAGGTCGGGCATTTGCGCGGCTGCCATCTCGACAATTTCGGGCGTCAGCCCATAGCCAAACTCAAAGCGATTGGGGACCAAATAAGCAACTTCGCGAAGCCCCATCTGCTGCAGCACCGAGACCGCCATAGCGCAGCTGGTGGCGCCATCCGCATCAAAGTCTCCGACAATGAGCACTCGGGCCTCACCCTCTATGGCGTCAGCCAATAACTCGGCGGCATCGGCCACACCCTTGAGACTGGTTGGCGGTAACAACTGATCGAGGCCGAGCGCCAGCTCTCCGGGATCTGTGATACCACGACCCGCATATACCCGCTTCAGTACTTCGGGTAGCGCCGCGTTTTGGAGGGCAGAGGAAAGGTCGGCGTGACGCCGACTGACGTTAGGTGGGCTCAGCTTCGACACTGCGCCGCCATAAAGGCATGCACCGCGGCAATGTCGTTGTCCAAAGTATCAAACCGCTCCTCGCGATCAAAAAGATCTGCCAGATGATCTGGCAGCGCGGGTCTTTGACCTGTCTTTGCCTGGGCCACCGCTGCCGGGAATTTAGCGGGGTGGGCAGTCGATAGGGTCACCATTGGGCCCTCGCCGTCGCGCGCGCACAGCCGCGCCGCTCGCGTGCCAATTGCAGTATGGGGGTCCAAAAGCTGCCCCGTTTTCTCCCACGCCAACCGGATCTCCTCACAGGTTTCCTCGTCGGAGACTTTGGCGCTGGTAAAGAGCTTTTGGGCTCGCGCGAGTGCGGAATCCGTCAGACTAATCTCGCCCTTGGAAAAATCAGCCATCAACTGAGCGATTTGGCCGGCATCACCGTCATAAAGATCAAACAACAGCCGCTCAAAGTTGGACGAGATCGATATGTCCATGCTGGGGGATAGAGAGGCCTCAATCGGTTGCCGGGCATAGGTACCCGTGGTCAGCATGCGGTGCAACACATCATTGCGATTGGTGGCGATCACCAAATTGTTGACCGGCAGACCCATGCGGTGCGCCAGGTACCCCGCGTAAATGTCGCCGAAGTTGCCGGTGGGTACAGAGAAATTGACCGGCCGATCGGGCCCACCCAGCGAGAAAGCGGCATAAAAGTAGTAGACAATCTGGGCCATTATGCGCGCCCAGTTGATCGAGTTGACGGCGACCAGAGAGCGTCCATCGGGAAGGAATGCGTCAGCGACAAAGCTCTCTTTCACCAGCGCCTGACAGTCGTCGAAGTTACCCCGAATGGCAAGGTTATGAACATTGTCTCCCGGCACAGTGGTCATTTGGCGACGCTGCACGTCGGAGACGCGGCCATCGGGGTAGAGAATAAAAATATCCACGTGCTCGCAATGCCGGCATCCTTCGATCGCCGCACTGCCGGTATCACCAGATGTTGCACCCATGATGACGACCCTCTCGCCGCGTCGGGTCAGTACGTGGTCGAGCAGGCGCCCCAATAACTGCAGCGCGAAGTCTTTGAACGCCAGCGTGGGCCCGTGGAACAGTTCGAGCAACCACTGGTCGTGATCCAATTGCAGGACAGGGGCAACGGCTTGATGACGGAAGTCGCGATATGAGGCTTCGACTAGGTCAGCCAACGTGTCGCGATCGATGCTGCCCTCAACGAAAGGCGCAATCACGGTCGTGGCCAATTCGGTGTACGACATACCTCGCATTGCCTGGAGTTCAGACGCACTGAAGCTGGGTAGCGACTGGGGGAGGTAAAGCCCTCCATCCTGAGCAAGCCCCGCCAGCAACACCCCTTCAAAATCGAGAACGGGTGCCTGGCCGCGGGTGCTGAGATATTGAAGGCTCACTGCTGTCTATCCACCATTAAAGTGTTATCGGTCACAAGCCACTTTCAGCGATCGAACGCTTCGACGCGCATGAGCGCGGCATCCGCATCGACCTCTTCCAACGCCATGATTTCATTCAATGCGTGAGTCATTACGGATTGCGGCGCCACATGGGTCAATAACACAACGGGCACCTTGTCTGATTCAGGGGCCGGCGGTTTCTGGATGATCGATTCAATGCTGATATCGCGGCTGGCCAAAATCTGTGTGATATCTGACATCACGCCAGATTGATCACTAGCAGTGAGTCGCACATACCACTCGCTGGCGATGTCCCCCACCGGCACCCAGCTCGGTGCCTGCAAGGCAGCTGCTGCGATACCGAGGGCTGGACCCGAGCCAGCAGGGTTACGTGCAACATCCACAAGGTCTGCACAGACCGATGAGGCGGTCGCAGCACCCCCGGCACCGGGGCCAACTAGCACCACCTCGCCGACAGCGTCACCCGAGATCATGACAGCATTAAGGACGCCGTCGACCGTCGCAATTTGCTTGTGTTCGGGAATGAGTGTGGGGTGCACACGCATCTCGACGCCCTGCTCTGTCCGACGGGCGATACCCAAATGTTTGACGCGATATCCCATCGAGGCGGCGTACTCCAGATCTTCAGGAGCAACCTCCTGAATACCCTGCTTCATGGGTGCATCGATGCTCAGGGGAATACCAAAAGCCAACGATGCCAGTATCACCAGTTTGTGTGCGGCATCGGTGCCGTCGATATCAAAAGTTGGATCCGCCTCTGCGTAACCCAGCGCCTGTGCCTCAGAGAGCACGTCATCAAAGGCGCGTCCCTTGGTGCTCATCTCGGTGAGGATGAAGTTACCCGTACCATTAATGATGCCCGCCACCTCGGTAACCACATTGGCTGCCAGCGATTCGCGCAACACCTTGATGACCGGTATACCCCCTGCCACAGCCGCCTCGTAGCGGATCTGCACACCGGCCGCTTCTGCTAGGGCAATCAGCTCATTACCGTGCTCGGCAATCAGTGCCTTATTGGCGGTCACAACATGTTTACCGTGCTGAATGGCCAGCTTGATCAGATCGTGAGCCACGGTGGTGCCGCCTATCAGTTCCACCAGCACATCCACGTCGGGGTCTCGCGCCACGTCGAGCACATCGCGACTGACGCGGGCGTCCCCATAATCATGATCGGGATGCTCACGTCGCGCACCGACATGACTCACCACCATCGATTGTCCAGAGCGCGCCAACAACGCCTCGCATTGATCTCGCAGGATGCCTATCGTCGCCAACCCAACCGTGCCAACGCCACAAACGCCAATATTCAGCGGGTTACGACTCATGCTGATAGCCCTTCCGCCTTAATCGGTGGGCCCTGACGCAACACCTGCTTGATCCCCCGGATGGCTTGGCGGGTACGGTGCTCATTTTCTATCAGCCCAAATCGCACGAAACCCTCGCCATATTCTCCAAAACCTACACCCGGCGAGACCGCAACACCGCCCCGCTGCAGAAGCAACTTGCTGAACTCTACTGACCCCATGTGGCGAAATGCCTCCGGGATTTGGGCCCATACGAACATCGTGGCTTTAGGGGGCTCCACCGGCCAGCCCGCCTCGTTGAGGCCCTGGCACAACACGTCACGCCGGCGCCTATACATGTCACAAATATCATGAACGCATTGCTGGTCCCCTTCGAGGGCGGCAATCGCTGCCACCTGCACGGGCGTGAAGATGCCGTAGTCGAGGTAAGACTTAATGCGTGTCAGTGCGGCAACGAGCTCGCGGTTGCCGCAGCAAAATCCCACCCGCCATCCTGGCATATTGTAGCTCTTGGAAAGCGTAAAGAACTCCACCGCAATGTCTCGCGCACCGGGCACCTGCAGAATGCTGGGCGCCTCATACCCGTCGAAAACCAGATCGGCGTAAGCAAGATCGTGAACCACCCACAGATCATGTTGTTTTGCGATCTCCACCACCCGCTCAAAGAAGGGCAACTCGACACAGTGTCCGGTTGGGTTGGAGGGAAAATTGAGCACCAGCATTTTAGGCTTGGGGTAGGTATTGCGAATGGCGGTCTCCAGTTCCTCAAGGAAGCCAGCTTCGCTCTGCATCGGTACGTGTCGCAGATCGGCACCAGAAATCACAAACCCATAGGGGTGAATCGGGTAGCTGGGGTTCGGCACCAGGATCGCGTCACCGACACCAGTAGTGGCCAAAGCCAGGTGCGCCAGGCCCTCTTTGGAACCCAGCGTGACGATAGCCTCTGTCTCGGGATCGAGGGATACCGAGTAGCGATTCTGATACCAATCACAAATCGCTTTACGGAGTCTGGGAATACCTTTTGACTGGGAGTAGCGATGCGTGTCGCCGCGCCCAACCGTCTCACGCAACTTCTCGACAATGTGAGGCGGTGTGGGCTGATCAGGGTTGCCCATGCCGAAATCGATAATGTCTTCTCCGCGGGCACGGGCGGCCTGCTTCAATTCACCAATGATGTTGAAGACGTAGGGCGGGAGACGCTCAATGCGTTGAAAATGGGTATCCACGAATTCGACGCTCGTTTCAAATGCCGCCTAATCAAGCCCCAATAAGGCAGCGAGATCATCCGCGGGACGATAGCCCGGCACCATGAGGCCCGAGCTGGTGACAATAGCTGGAGTACCAGATACCCCCATGTCCTGACCCAACTGGTACTGGGCAGCGATGGGGTTGTCGGCGCAGTCATTGACGGGCAGTTCCACACCTGCCTTAAGCTCAGTGAGCGTGGCCTGCTGATCCTCTGCACACCATGCGGTAGCGAGCTTCTGCGCGCCCTCGGAATCCACTCCCCCTCGGGGAAAAGCCAGATAGCGGACCTCAATGCCCTTGGCATTCAGTTGGTCGACCTCCCGGTGTAGCTTTTGACAGTAGAAACACGTGACGTCGGTAAACACAGCGATGTAGTCGCGGGGCTCCCCATCGGGCGAAAAGACCACCATGTCCTCTACCGCCACCGCCGCCAGCTGCTCCTTACGGGTCACCGCGCGACGCTCCTCGGTGAGATTAATAGCGCCCGTGGCACTGGTCTGATGCAAGTCGCCATTGAGGAAAAAATAATTACCATCCTCTGTCGCGTAGATCATCGGACCATTCTCGATTTGCACTTCTGCGATACCTGGCGCCGGGCTTGATCGCACCGCTTCAATACCAATGGGCTGACCTGCAAAGCCCGTCAGGGCGGCCGCCATTTTTTCCTTGAGATCGTCCGCCATGGCGAGTGAGCCAAACAACATGGCACAGAGGGCAAAGCCGAGCGCACCATACCGCAGGGCTCGCCGCAAAATGTGACTTGAAGGGTTCATCTTCCTGATTCCTCCCATGGTCTCAATGGAGGCCCCAGATTAGCGGAGCCTTTTTAGCAACGCTCGAGGCGCCGCTGGTTCAATCCGGGCTTGCACGGCAAGCAGAGGTCAGGAGTGTAAAGGATCGCTCTGAAGGGCGCGAACAGCCCTAGCTGTGGATTCTGCGGGCTGGTTGCGCCCGCAAAACGGCGCTGCTCCTCAAGAGGAGAGCTTTTCCTTAATCCGCGCAGCTTTACCGGACAGCTCACGCAGGTAGTAAAGTTTCGCCTGTCGCACATCGCCCCGCCGCTTGACGTTGATACTGTCCACCAGTGGGCTGTATGTCTGGAAGGTCCGCTCAACACCCACGCCGTGGGAAATCTTGCGCACCGTGAACGCCGAATTCAGACCACGATTGCGCTTGCCAATACAAACGCCTTCAAATGCCTGCAGGCGCTCACGATTGCCTTCCTTCACCTTGACCTGAACGACAAGAGTATCGCCCGGTGCGAAATCGGGTAATTCCCGGCCCATCTGCTCGGCATCAAGCTCGGCAATAATTTTGTTGGTGCTCATGACCTTCTCCCATCACCCTCCCGCAGGCGGTGATCGATTTATCCGAAAACTGTCTCTACGCTCGCCCTGATTCATCAGTTTAAAACGGCGTCGCACCGGCTTTTTCGGCTCGTCTGAGCCCGGGTTTTCTGACCGGCTTTCCCGCGAGCGCGCGATCATACCTGTTCGGATCCAGCTTGTCTGCCCCCGTCAGCCGGTAAAAGACCCCATTTCTCAAGTAGCGCACGGTCCACCTCCGCCACCTCATCCCACACCAACAAGTCGGGACGCCGATCCAGTGTCCGACGCAATGCCTGCGCCCGACGCCAGTCTGCAATAGCGCCATGGTCGCCGCTCAAGAGCACATCGGGAACAGACTCTCCCTCGAACACCTCGGGTCGTGTGTAGTGTGGGCAATCCAGAAGTCCATCCGTAAATGAATCCTGCTCCGCAGACGCCTCATGGCCCAACACACCGGGCAGCCAGCGGGTCACCGCGTCAATCAACAGCATGGCAGGTAGCTCGCCGCCACTCACAACAAAATCGCCGATGGACACCTCGAGATCCACCTCTCGCTCAATAAATCGCTCGTCCATGCCTTCGTAGCGACCTGCCACCAAGATCAGGCTGGAAGCCTCTGCAAGGCGACGGGTGAGCGCCACATCCAGTTTGCGCCCCTGAGGTGTCAACGCGATCACCGTTGAGTCCGAGCCCACCGCAGACCTCGCCTTATTGAGTGCAGCAGAAAGTATCGGTGCCTGCATGACCATACCGGGCCCGCCACCGTAAGGCCTGTCATCGACCGATCCGTGTCGATCGGTCGCCTCAAGGCGGGGGTCCTGCAGGTGCAATTGGCACAGACCGTTCTGAAAAGCGCGACCGGTAACACCCCACTCGGTCAGCGCAGCAAATGCCTCGGGGAAAAGCGTCAACACAGCAAACCGGAAATCCGGGCTGTTCTCAGACATCGACATACCAAACCACCTCTATCCTGCCGTCAGGGAGGTTAATATCTGTGACCACTTCATCGGGGATCCAGGGCACCAAATGCTCGCGGTCATCGATACTCCCTTCGCAGGGCGCAACCACCAGCACGTCGTTCGCTCCGGTCTCGAGCAACGTTTTCACCCTGCCCAATAGTGAACGCAACCCGTCTTCGGTGCACCATACCTCAAGCCCCTCTAGGTCACGCCAATAAACTTCATCATCACCCGCAGCCGGGAAATGAGCGGCGGCCACCTGAATTTCGTGGCCTCTGACCGCCTCGGCTTGAGTACGATCTGCAACGCCACTCAGCCTGGCAATATGCCCCTTACCGTGAACCTGCAGCGCTTCTACCACGACAGACTGACGGGCAGATCGGGGTGCTTCCGGGGCTGCAATCATCGTCAGTCCGGATAAGGATAAGAGGAGGTTTGGATCATCAAGGCGGACCCTGAGGCGGACCCAACCCTTGATACCGTAGACGCCGACAATGTCGGCCAGTGTTAGAAAATCGTGGCTGGGGGACGAGGATTCATTCATCGGGCCCCTCCAGCCGCCAGCGACGCTTTAGGCAGCAGTCGCTTCAGCGCCAGCCTGATACTCTTTGATCAGCTTTTGTACGCGAGGGCTGACCTGAGCGCCTTTGGCGACCCAGCCTTCAACAGCTTCAACGTCAATGCGCAGACGCTCTTCCTGGCCACGAGCGACAGGGTTAAAGAAGCCGAGTCGATCAATAAAGCGTCCGTCACGCGGCTCGCGACGGTCTGCTACCGTCACGTGATAAAAGGGCCGCTTCTTCGCGCCACCTCTAGACAGTCGAATGACCACCATAGTGTCTTGTCCTCAATATTGGCTGAGAGCCCCGTATTTGCAGGGCTCCGTATCAAAAGAGCGCGGAGGATACAGTAAACAGCGGGGCGTGGAAAGGTCCACTCTGACAGCCAATGACGTCCTCTAGCGGCGCGGAAATCCGGGCGGTAAGCCGCCGCCGGGGCCGCCTGTCATCCCACCAAGACCGCGCATCATGCGCTGCATGCCTCCGCCCTTCATCTTCTTCATCATTTTCTGCATCTGCTTATGCTGCTTCAGCAGACGGTTGAGGTCCTGCACCGCCGTGCCCGAACCAAGGGTAATCCGTCGTTTGCGGGAGCCTGAGATCAAATCCGGGTTGCGTCTTTCGCGAGGCGTCATCGAATTAATCATCGCCTCCATGCGATCAAACTGCTTGGTATCGACGTTCTGTGCCGCCTGCGCCATGCCACCCATCCCAGGCATCTTGTCCAGCATCGCGCCCATGCCGCCAATGTTTTTCATCTGCTGGAGTTGCTCGCGAAAATCCTCTAGATCGAAACGGCCACCTTTTTGTACCTTGCTAGCGAGCTTCTTGGCCTTGCCGTGGTCGACCTTCCGCTCCACCTCCTCGATGAGAGAGAGCATGTCTCCCATCCCCAAAATGCGCGACGCAAGCCGGTCCGGATGGAAGGGATCCAGCGCATCCGTCTTCTCACCGACCCCGAGAAACTTGATCGGCCGCTCTGTCACCGTGCGAACGGAGAGGGCTGCGCCGCCCCGTGTATCCGCGTCGACCTTGGTGAGGATGACGCCGGTCAACGGCAGGGTTTTGCCAAACGCCTTCGCCGTGTTGGCCGCGTCCTGACCGGTCATCGCGTCGACCACGAATAAAGTCTCGATGGGGTTCACGGCCTCATGCAGCGCCTTGATCTCGGCCATCATCTCCTCGTCGATCGCCAGACGACCGGCGGTATCGACGAGCAAGACATCGGAAAATGCTACTTTGGCATCTGCAACCGCCCGCTCCACAATGTCGACGGGCTTCTCCTCGGCATCGCTGGGTTCAAACCGCGCACCCACCTCTGCCGCTAACGTCTCCAGCTGCGCGATCGCCGCCGGGCGATAAACATCGGCACTCACGACCGAGACCTTTTTCTTCTCCCGCTCAATCAGGTAGCGCGCCAGCTTGGCAACCGAGGTGGTTTTACCCGCACCTTGGAGACCGGCGACCATCACAACAGCAGGGGGCTGGGTGGTGAGATTCAGCCCTTCAGACTCGCCCCCCATCACAGCCTGAAGTTCGGCCTGAACAATTTTTAAAAACGATTGTCCCGGGGTCAGGCTTTTACTGACCTCCACCCCTACCGCTCGATCTTTGACCCGATCAGTAAACGTTTTGACCACCGGCAGCGCTACGTCGGCCTCAAGGAGCGCCATGCGCACGTCGCGCAACGTGTCACGGATATTGTCTTCAGTCAGCTTCGACTTGCCCGAAATAGCCTTCAGGCTGCTACTCAGTCGGTCGCTTAATGATTCAAACATGGTGTCAGCTTACCCCGCGGGGATACCCAATCTCGTCTCGAACGGCGTAGTATAAGGATGCAATGAAAGAACCCCAAATCGATAAACAATCCCACAAGCGCTGCGACAGCGCGGAGACTCTATGGACAGCACACCCAGCCTACTGACGGCTGGCCTTGCCATATTCTCGGCGCTGCTTTATCTATTGGCGGTTTGGCGCCAGGTATTGAACCTGGAGACCGGCGAGGATCGCCAGCGCCAACAGATCGCGCTGGTGGGTGCCGCCGCCCTGGCCACTCACGCGCTCGCTGCATACCTTCCCGCTCAAGCGGGGGAATCGAGTCTCGGGTTCTATCGCGTCGCGTCGCTGATGTTTCTCAGCATGGGGGCGATCAGCCTGATCGCACTGGTGGTGCGGCCCCTGCACACGCTCCTGATCGTGCTGTTCCCCCTCGCGGCACTGTCTATTCTGGTGGCCACGTTCGCACCAGATACCAGTCGCCCGATGAGCAACTTGCCCGCAGGTATTCTGTCCCATGTATCCGCCTCGATCGTGAGTTTTGCGGTACTCGCGCTGGCGGTGTTACAGGGGCTTTTAGTGACAGTGCAGTCGCGGCAGCTGCGCCAGCACCGAAGCCGTGGCGTGATTCGCAAGTTACCCCCGCTCGAAGCCGCATCCACCCTGTTTTACGAGCTGACCGGCGCCGGCTTTCTGATTCTGACAGTGGCCATTGGTACGGGCGTGGTCTTTATAGATGACTTGTTCAGTCAGCAACTGGTTCACAAAACGGTACTGACTCTGCTGGCGTGGTGTCTGTATGCCGTGCTGCTGGTGCAATACTTCCGGCGGGGTTGGCGGGTGCAATCAGCGATCACGGTCAACCTGATTGCTTTTGGCCTAGTGGTACTCGGATTTTTTGGCTCCAAGCTGGTATTGGAGCTACTGTTACCGCTGACGCAATAGCGTGGCTCGATAGGGCATGAAGCCAACCAAAACAGGCTTGTGTCACTGCCGTTTTTTCTCCACCATTTCGTCTCCACAGTCATAGAGGTGTAAGCCACTCTTGAACGAGACATCGCTAGGTCTGCTCTTCGGGGCGCTGGCAATCCTGATTTTGGTCTCCGCTTTTTTCTCAAGCTCCGAGACAAGCATGATGTCGCTGAATCGTTATCGGCTGAAACATCTCAACGGCACGGGCCACCGCGGAGCGCGACGAGCCATACAACTGCTGCAGCGACCGGATCGACTGATCGGCCTGATCTTGATTGGCAACAATCTAGTCAACATTCTCGCGTCGGCCATCGCCACCGTTATTGCGATCCGGTTGTTCGGAGACGCGGGTATTGCTATCGCGACGCTGGTACTCACGCTGGTCATACTCATTTTTGCTGAAATCACCCCCAAGACGATCGCGGCGCTCCATCCAGAGCGGGTCGCCTTCCCAGCCAGTGCATTGTTGCTTCCACTGCAGAAATTGCTGATGCCTTTGGTGCTGGCGATCAACTCACTAACCAACGGCATTCTGAAACTGATGGGGTTCTCCCCCGATAAGGCGGGTGACGACGCTGTCTCGCAGGAGGAGCTGCGCACCATCGTGACCGAATCAGCATCGATGATTCCCAGCCGCCACCGCCGGATGTTGGTCAATATCCTCGACCTGGAACAGATGACCGTGAACGACATCATGGCGCCGCGAAATGAAATCTACGGCATCGACATTGAGGCGCCTGACGAGGCCGTCATGCGTCAACTCAAAAACAGTGGGCATACGCGTTTGCCGCTGTATCGCGACGATATCAATGAGATTGAGGGCGTGTTTCACATGCGCAACCTGAGCCGTGTCTTGGATAACGGCAGGCTGAATCGGCAAGCGCTGAGAGAGGAAGCAGAGGCCCCCTATTTCATCCCAGAGAATACGCCCCTCAATACTCAGCTCCTCCATTTTCAGCGACAGAAGAAGCGCCTGGGAATGGTGGTAGATGAGTACGGAGATATTCTGGGTCTGGTGGCGCTCGAGGACATCCTTGAGGAAATTGTCGGCGAGTTCACCTCAAACCTCGTTGAGGAAAATGAGGAGATCACCAGTCATTCTGATGGCAGCACCACATGCTCGGGCACCGTGAGCATTCGTGACCTCAACAAACAACGAAGGTGGGATCTGCCCACCGACGGACCCAAAACAGTGAGCGGACTGGCGCTAGAGGCGTTGGAAGCGTTCCCCAATGCCCGGACTTCGGTCCGGATACCCGGATACCAGCTAGACATCGAAGAAATTGCAAAAACGCAGATCAGCAAAATTCGGATATGGCCGCTAGAAGCCGAAGCATCAGCTGACGGCGAGACCCCAGAAACCGAATCATCCCATCCCTAGGGCTTGGACCGCCTCTGATCAACCGAAGCCAATATCTCCCGCTTGCGCTCATTGGGGGCTGAGAACCACTCAATAATCTCGTTGGCCGTGCGATAACAACCTATACACATGTCCTGATTATTGAGTGAACACACTTCAATACAGGGGGATTTTACGGGTTGCGTCTTGTCGGTCATTCTCACCCCTCCTCGGCCTGAGCTGCGTAAAACCCGCGAGCAAACTCATCCAATTCACCCGCTTCAATCGCGCGCCGAATGCCCGCCATGTGTTTCTGATAAAAGCGCAGGTTGTGAATGGTAGCCAACTGGGAGCCGAGAATTTCGTTGCATTTATCTAGGTGTGCGAGATATCCCCGAGAAAAGTTTTCGCAGGTATAACAGTCGCAATTTGCGTCCACCGTCTCAGTGCTGCTTTTGTGTTTGGCATTGCGCAACTTCAGCACGCCAGTACTGGTAAACAAGTGGCCGTTGCGGGCGTTCCGTGTGGGCATGACGCAGTCGAACATGTCGATACCGCGTCTAACGCCTTCCAGCAGATCCGCAGGTGTACCCACCCCCATCAAGTACCGGGGTTTTTCCGCAGGTAAGTGTCCCGCCAGATCATCGAGCACCGCCATCATCTCGTCTTTGGGCTCACCCACCGACAGCCCACCCACCGCGTAACCATCAAAGCCAATCTCCGTGAGACCTTCTAGGGAACGCAGGCGAAGTTCAGGATACATGCCGCCCTGAACAATGCCGAATAGCGCGGCAGGATTGTCGCCATGGGCGCGTCGGCTCCGCTCAGCCCATCTCAAGGAGAGTTGCATGGACCGCTCCGCTTCCGCCTCGGTGGCCGGATACGGCGTGCACTCGTCAAAAATCATGACAATGTCACTGCCGAGGTCTCGCTGGATGCGCATGGACGTCTCGGGGTCGAGAAATACCCTGTCACCGTTCACCGGTGACTTGAAAGCGACCCCCTCCTCGGTCACCTTCCGCAGCGCATCCAAACTGAATACCTGAAACCCACCGGAATCAGTCAGGATGGGACCTTGCCACCCCATGAAGTCATGGAGGTCGCCGTGAGCCTTGATGATGTCGGTGCCCGGCCGCAGCCAAAGGTGAAAGGTGTTACCGAGGATAATCTCGGCACCAATCTGGACAATGTCCCGCGGCAACATGCCTTTGACCGTGCCGTAGGTGCCGACCGGCATAAATGCGGGGGTTTGCACTGCGCCTCGAGGGAAATCGATCTGGCCACGTCTGGCCAATCCATCCTGATGGGATACCTGGAACTCCATCAGCCATTGCGCTCTTTGGTCAGAAACATTGCATCACCATAGCTGAAAAAGCGGTAGCGGTTTTCGATCGCTGTGCGATATGCATGGCGGATGGTATCGGTACCCGCAAAGGCAGACACCAGCATGATCAACGTTGATTCAGGCAGATGGAAATTGGTGATCATCGCGTCCACCACATGAAAAGTCGCGCCCGGATAGAGAAAGATATCCGTGTCGCCGCTGAAGGGCTTTAGCGTCTGGTCTTTGCCCGATAGCTGAGCGGCGCTCTCCAGCGATCTGACAGCGGTGGTACCGACAGCGATCACTCTGCCACCTCTGGCCCGACACGCTGCCACGGCGTCGCAACAGGTTTGATCTACTTCGATGTACTCGCTATGCATGGTGTGATCTTCGACGTGCTCCGCCCGCACAGGTTGAAACGTCCCCGCCCCGACATGGAGGGTCACCTCAGTCTTGGCAACACCCGCTGCATCGAGTTGCTCCAGCAGCGTTTGATCAAAATGTAGCCCCGCGGTCGGCGCCGCCACGGCACCATCCCGACTGCCATACAGTGTTTGATAGCGATTACGGTCATCAGCCGTGTCCTCCCGCTCGATATACGGCGGTAGAGGCATGTGACCATAACGGCGCATCATGTCTTTGAGGGTGCCCGTCTCGGGCACGAGCACAAACAGTGCGCCCTCCCGGCCCAGCACTCTCAACGCCAAATCGGAGACATCGCTCTCGGAGTCGGGCGTGATCAACAGCAATGCGCCGTCACGCGGACTCTTGCTGGCGCGAACGTGTGCGAGTGCGCTGCCATCACCCAGCACCCGCTCAATCAGAATCTCTACCCGTCCGCCCGTCTGCTTCTGGGCAAACAACCTCGCCGGAATGACTCGCGTGTTATTGAACACGAGCAAATCATCAGGAGTGAGCAGCTGAGGGAGGTCCCTAAAAGTCAGGTGCGAACACGCTGCTGAAGCTGTCTCAACCGCCAGAAGTCGGGAGGCAGAACGCTCAGGTAGCGGCTCCTGCGCGATCAGTTCAGCGGGGAGTTCAAAGGAAAAGTCGGCGGTCTTCATCGATCTCGATCGGAATTCAGCACTGAGTAACCGTGGCGAACTTTATCGGAACCTGCCCACAAAAAAGCCGGCGTTGGCCGGCTTTCGTTGCGATTCCCATCGGCGCCGCGTCACTTGTCCTTCTCTTCACTCTCTTCCTCGGCCTCTTCTGCTTCAGTCTCTGGCTCGGGGTCGGCTTCGGGAGCTGCCTCTTCTGGCGCCTCCTCGGGTTCGGGTTCGGGTTCGGGTTCGGGTTCGGGTTCGGGTTCGGGTTCGGGTTCGCCAGCATCGTCTGATGCCTCTGCTGCGTCATCCGCTTCAGCGGCAACCTCTGCCGCCTCGTCGCCATTGTCCGCTGCCTCCTCAGACTCGGGGGCTTCTTCCTTGGGGCTCGGCAGAGTGACTTTAATCAGATCCTCTTCAACAAGAATCCGCACCTTCTCCTCGCCGTTCACCGGCTTGCCGTTAGCATCTTGAATCGCGTAGCGGTCGTCACCGCGCATGAAGATCTTGTACTCAGCCGTCTTCTTGATGAGTTTCATCGCCATATCTTTTCTCCCTGAAGATACTCAGATCCACCGGACCGACCGGGTGTGGCTCGGCTGAATCGCGCAGAAGTATACAGCACAGGGGAAAATTGCCTAGCCTCCCATTGCCGCGTGGCTTGGAGTTGGTATACTCCGCGCCCTCGTCTACGCGAGCCGGAGTGGTGGAATTGGTAGACACAGGGGATTCAAAATCCCCCGCTGGCAACAGCTTGCCGGTTCAAGTCCGGCCTCCGGTACCAACCACCCGCTCTCGGCAGTCCAATCGACACTGCTTCTCACACCATGGCATCAGATGCTCACCCCGCTGGTGAGGCAGCACTGCTGTCGTCTCGGGCTAAATCGCACCCCCTTCTCTGGTGCTACACTTTTTACTCATTGTGGCTGTTTGCAAGTTGTGGCCCGGGAGGAAAAATGACGGCGTTTCTAGACCTGCTAGATGGTGTGCTGGACGCATCCATGATGCTGTTGGCGCTGGCGATTCTCATGGCGCTCATCGCCGTGGTCGTGCTGTACGTCATCGACGTCACGCAGAACAGCCAAGCGATTCGCAAGAACTATCCGGTCATCGGTCGACTTCGCTACGTGTTCGAGCACCTCGGTGTCTTTTTCCGGCAGTATTTCTTTGCGATGGATCGCGAAGAGCTCCCTTTCAACCGGGCTCAACGAGCTTGGGTGGCACGCGCCGCTAAAAAGCTCGACAGCACCATCGCCTTTGGCTCGACGAAACCGCTTAATCGTCCCGGCGATATTTTCTTCCTCAACAGCGCCTTCCCTCCCACGAAAGATGAAATTGAAGCGCACGCTGCAACCCCGCTGATTTTTGGCGACGGCTTCGTGCGCGAACCCTACGCAGCCCCCTCCATTTTTAACATCTCAGCGATGTCCTACGGTGCGCTGTCAGGGCCCGCTATCGAGGCGCTCTCGATGGGAGCCGCGTCAAGCCACGTGTGGCTGAATACTGGAGAAGGCGGGTTATCCCCGTTTCATCGGACTGCAGACTGCGATCTCGTATTCCAGATCGGCACCGCGAAATATGGCGTGCGGGACGATAACGGTAATCTGGACATCGAGAAAATCGCAGAGCTCGCAGCAATCCCACAGGTAAGAATGTTTGAAATCAAACTGTCTCAGGGAGCGAAACCTGGAAAAGGCGGCATTCTGCCAGCGGAGAAAGTGACCGACCTGATCGCGACGACCCGCGGCATACCGGCGGGTGAAGATTCAATCAGCCCCAACCGTCACCCGGAGGTCACCGATGCTGACTCCCTGCTGGATCTGATTGACCGAGTTCGTTCGGCGTCAGGGAAACCCACCGGTATCAAACTGGTTTTGGGGCAGGCCGCATGGCTAGATGATTTTTGTGAGGCCATTCACGCGCGGGGGCTGGCGTCAGCACCCGACTTCATCACCTTGGACAGTGCGGATGGCGGCACAGGAGCCGCCCCCCAGAGCTTGATGGACAACATGGGGCTGCCGGTGGCATCCAGCCTGCCGCTGGTGGACGAGAAATTGACCTCGGCCAGTCTGCGAGAGCGCATCAAATTGATCGCCTCGGGGAAAATGATCAATCCTGCGGGAGTGGCCGCGGCACTGTGTCTGGGTGCTGACGTGGTCTGCTCAGCGAGAGGCTTCATGCTCTCTCTCGGATGCATACAAGCCCTGCAATGCAACGAAAATACTTGCCCCACCGGCATCACTACCCACGACCCTAAACTGCTAAAAGGCCTCGATCCTACTGTCAAAGCCGATCGCGTCGCCAACTACGCGGTCTCGATGCGAGAGGAGGTTGAGTTGATCGCGCACAGCTGCGGTGTGCTGGACCCTAAGGCCCTGTCACGGCAGCACGCCTTCGTCATTAACGACCAGGGTCAACCTTCACCATTAGACACTTTTTTGTCACCGTGAAATCCGTCCGCTCATTCCCACTACTGCCCCACTGACGGTGGAGCTTGGTCAAGTGACTTTTCACAGAAACATTGCCGTGCATGAGAAGCGAATCATCACTAGGTGTATTACGCTCCCTGCCAACTTCCCCTGAACCCTCCCGATGCACACAAAGGCTTCCATTGCTCTTGCCAGAGCCCTGTTGCTGATAACGGGTTGCCTATGCGGCGCCTCGGCTTCGGGGGCCGACTTTGACCTCGAGTTAGCGGCGGGTTACGCGTGGGATGACAACGTCGGCCTCGATGAACTGGAACGCGCGACGGGTGAGTCCGATGAAGTCACCACGCTGGAGATTCAGGGGTCAGCCTTGTTCAGCTATGAAGATCGCGCGTCGCTGCGTGTTTCAGCAGGATTGGTTGATGACAGTTACCAGGAGTTCTCGCAGGTTGATCGACGCACAGAATCACTTGGGGTGAATCTGGAGGCGCAGTTGGGCAAAGCCACTGTGGGCGTTAACTGGTTCGATGTCTCCGCGGACCTCGATGATGAAGAGTTCCTGACCTACGAGCGATTCTCTCCCTACTTGGCAGGCTTTTTGAGCAAGCAATGGTTCTTGCGAGGAGAATACGTTTACGGCGAGAAAACGATCGCCCGCCGCCCTGGCCGGGAGGCCGACAGCCACAGCGTTTCTCTGGACAGCTACTATTTCATTCAGGGCCTGAAGCGCTATGCGGTTGTGGGTTATACCTTCCGCGTGGACAACGCGCGCGCGAATCGCTACGACTACGACTCACATGCGATCAAGGCACGTTACGTGCATCGCGAAAATCTGGGGCGACTCCCTCTGGAGCTTGAGATCGAGTGTAAGTATGAGGATCGACAGTACAAAGCACCCGATCCGATGATCGGCAGCGAGCGCGAAGATACCCGTTGGCGTTTTTCGGCCGAGCTGCGACTTTCATTCACTGACTATGCGTCTTGGGCGGTGATGATCAAGAACTCTGATTACGACTCCAATCTACCAACTGCTAGTTATAGCGACCTGGTGGTGGGCACCGAAATTAGATTGTCTTTCTAAATCCTCGCGCAGGAGATGAGTAGCGATTTAATAGGCTTGTGACAGGGACGCCTGGAACACTACTGGAACTGCAATTGCCCGTAGCCGTAGATTTGATCGCGCCCCGGGGCGCCTATATCAATGGCACTGGCATACAGCGCATCCAGCATCACAGCGGGCTCACTATTTGATTGCAGCAAGCGGGCCGCAGCAACGGTAACAAAAGGTACCGCATAGGAGGTGCCGGATGACGCCGCATAACCCCCTCCCGCCTGCGCATGCCGAACATTGACTCCGGGCGCAGCAATATCGACGTACTCCCCGCGATTGGCCAGGCGAAACGCGCGACCGCGGTTGTCGGTTGCCGTCACGGCCACTACCTCCGGATACGCCGCAGGGTACATAGGCTGCGCCATCGGACCTCCATTGCCAGCCGCCGCAATCGCCAGGACGCCTCGCTCACGCACACGCGCCAGCGCAGTCTCAAGCAGTCGGTTGGGAGGGCCCGCCAAACTAATATTAATCACAGACACCTGTTCGGTTATCAGCCAATTAAGTGCTTTGATCAGGCTGACCGTGCTGGCGAATTCGCCCTGCTCATCGGTTTGATCGAAAACCTCCGCGGCAAACAACTCAGCTCGGGGCGCAAGGCCCAGTGCCGATGGGTCATTGCTGGCAATGATGGAAGCGATCGCTGTGCCATGGAAGTTGGGTGGCGAGTCGTTCTCTACAAAGCGCCGAGTCGTAATCGACGCATGAGAAAAAGCACCGTGTCCCTTATCCACACTGCTGTCGATAATCCCAATGCGCAACGACAAGTCAGATAGATCGGTGGGTAAGGCCAGTAACTCACTAGGGGCGACACCCGCTATGTCGGCACCTGAATCATCTGGCACGCCAGCGGTGTAGAGGTGGTTGAGATCGACGTCAGCCCTGTCGCCACCAATCACCTCATAGATACCCGCACGGGTCGCCGACAAATCAAAGCTGGCAGGCGCCGCAACCTCCGCCAGTAAAAATCCCAGACCGTCTAACTCGCTGACTCGGTCAAAGAGATAACCTTCCTGCGCCAATTGCTGAAATACATCCGCTTCTGCCATGACCAACCAATGGTCAGTCTGAATACGGAGCGCATCTTCACTGATTCGAGACTCAATCTCGGTGAGCAGATCCTCCATGGCTTGCTCTATTCGCTCTTCCGTCGCCTCTGAAACGATGTCGGAAACCTGATCCTCAACCTCCTGACTCACGCCGGGCTGAATCAGCGTAAAACCCAATAACAACGCGGCGGCTGCCCAAAATCGGCTGCTGATCGGGGAATATTTGGCTTGAAGTAGCGCGTTGATGCTGGACATGATGAGAGTCTAACCCCTTTCTGGCTCGCGCTTAAAAGCAAAAACTGCAGCCCGAGAGGGAATAAGTCCCACTCTGAAACGTTAAAACAAAAGCAGGCTAAATATGGCGAGTTTAACCGCCCAACAAAGACAGGAACTGATTGATGAGCTGCCGCGCTTAAAGCGGTTCTGCCTCTCACTGACGTCAGATCCGGCTGATGCCGACGATTTATTGCAAATCACGGTGGAGCGCCTGCTAGAGAAGGGCATGCCCGAGGACGCGCACGTCGCTAAGTGGTCGCACCGGGTATGCCGCAATTTGTGGATTGATGAGATTCGATCCAGAGATGTACGGAGTCGTTACGCGCAGTCAGAAAGCGCAGTGGAAGGGGCCGGCACCACTGCGGCCAACACTGACGAGTCCGTGCAGCTCGACCGGGTCTCGGCGGCGATGGAACGGTTGCCGCCTGAGCAACGCGCAGCGTTGGTTCAGGTTGCAGTAGAGGGTTGTTCCTACGCTGAGGCAGCGGCGCTACTGGAAGTGCCGATCGGTACGATCATGAGTCGTGTCGCTCGAGCACGAAAAGCGTTGGCTGAAGATTTGGAGTGGAGTGCAGAAAGAGAGGCTTAAGCCTCCGGCATTCGTCAGGGCCCACTTGGGAGGGGCCGAAGGGAACAGGGTGATTTCGATGAGTGATGATCGTCAGAACGTGGTAGACATGGCGGGAACGCGGGTGGACGACGACCATTTGCTGTCTATGTATGTCGATAACGAGTTGGACGCAGAGCGAACCATTGCCCTGATCAGCAGGCTACGTAGTGAGCCCGCCCTACGAGCACGCCTCGAGGTCATGGAAGCCAACGACAAGCGGGTGAAACAGCTCTTTGCTCAATCTGATAATCAAGTTCCTGAACATTTAGTACCCCTGGTTACGGCAGAAAACGTGGCCGTGCTGGGTATGACAAGGCGCTGGCAGCGCTGGGCGAGCGTCGCCGTAGCTGCCTCGTTCGCGACAGCGATGGCATTAGTGGTCGACCTGAGCCAAACCGATGTCTTCAACCCCATGAGCATGGATCCGCAGCTGGCGAGTGCTCTCGAGCAGTCTCCGTCGCGCGCCACTGGCTGGGATGCGCTCGATGATGAACGACAGTTTCGCTCGGTCTTGACCTTTCCCGCGGCCGACGGGCGCTGGTGCCGTGAGTTTCTGCTGAGTCAAGGCGAGTCACACTGGCGCGGTGTGGCCTGCCGGGTTGGTGGCGAATGGGTGAACCAAGTCGTGGGTAGCGAAATCTTCCTCGAGCAGGAAACCCAGTATCGTCCCGCCGGTGCCGGCGACAGCGAGCAGGTAGCGCGGTTTATCGACGAGACTGCGACCGATGTGGCGCTTGGACCGCAACAGGAAGCGACGCTGATCGGATCCGGTTGGTAAGCCTGCGCTCATAAAGTATCTGGCGCGGGTCTCGCGCCAACAACACAGCCACACCCGAACGCAATCTGTAGCCCAGCACCCTCCTGAAAACGGTCACGCGCCTGTGCCGGAAGACTGCTTGGCGGTGTTGCTTGCGTTACGCTCTCCGCCGGCCGATTATTGGCTTGTCGCCTATGATCTTTGATCGAGAGTTTAGTGCTGATGAATGCATATCTGTTGCCGCTGACCGGCGGCGTTTTGTTGGGCCTCTCCGCCATGTGGTTGCTGCTCTCACTGGGCCGGATAGCCGGTATCAGCGGTATTGCCTGGGGGTCCCTTGCAGGACCAGAACGCCTGTGGCGAACCCTGTTTTTGGTGGGTTTGCTACTTGGCGGCTTACTGACACACAACGTCATTGGCCAACCTGTTCCGGCGGAATCCACCGCGCCGTTGTGGTTGATTGTCACGAGTGGACTCCTCGTCGGCCTCGGGACGCGCATGGGTGGCGGCTGCACTAGTGGCCACGGGGTGTGTGGACTAGGCCGGCGATCACCACGATCACTGGTCGCCACGTTGACCTTCATGACCCTGGGCGTCATCACCGTACTCGTGATGCAAAGCTTGATGGGAGATGCGGTATGAGGGCGTGGCCCGCTTTAATATCAGGCGTCCTTTTTGGCCTTGGACTCACCTTGTCGGGCATGTCAGACCCGGCCAAAGTACTCGGATTCTTGAATATCACCGGGGCGTGGATACCGGATCTGATCTTCGTCATGGGCGGCGCTGTAGTCGTCACATTTCTCATCACTCCCCTCGTGACGGCACGAGAGGCGCCCTTGCTGGCGTCGACTTTTTCACTGCCCGGCAAGCAGCTGTTGGATCGACGCTTGGTGGGCGGCGCCGTGCTATTTGGCATCGGTTGGGGACTGTCGGGCTACTGCCCGGGACCTGCGTTGGTGAGCTTACTATACGGCTACGAATCAACCGTGGTGTTTTGCTTGGCTATGTTCGCTGGGATGGCATTGGAAGGCCCGCTCAGCCGCTTGTTCGCACCATCTTGAGCGCCGCAGTACTCCTTGACCCGGATCCGGTTATGACAGGTCCAGCGCAAACTGTTTGAGTACATTGAGCGGGACAATCTCAAGCGTTTTTTGATGGGTCGCTCGCAAGTAAAGTCTCGGTGCTTTGCCCGCTTCGTGAGCCTGATGCCAGCGCATCGCGCACAGACACCATCGATCACCCTCTTTCAACCCAGGAAAACCATATTGAGGCATCGGCGTTACCAGATCGTTGCCTGCTGATACCGAGTAAGCGAGAAACTCATCAGTCATCTGTGCGCAAACCGTGTGCAGGCCATGATCCATGGGTCCGGTGTGGCAGTGGCCGTCGCGAAAAAATCCGGTGACCGGGTCCTGACAACACAGCTCGATGGGCAACCCCAATACATTGAGCTGCTTGGGCGGTTCACCCGATGGCTCTCCCATTGCTGTTTCTCCTACGAGGATTGAGTAACGGACAGCACAACGACGCATCGTGTTTTTCCCGCCGGGCTACAGTAGCATCATATCGATACCAGCAGGACGCCCCTTGCAATGTTGAGCCCGGATAACCACCTTGAAATTTTTGCTGCCCTGATGGGACTGGCCGCGCTCGCCTTCTGGTTACAAACGACGCGCTTGGGAGCACTGCTCACCGGTACGGTTTTGGTGATTTTGATGGCCATTGTCGCAGCTAATGTGGGCCTCATCCCTCATCAAGCTCCCACCTATGACTTCGTCTTTACCTATCTGGTGCCCGTGCTGATTCCTCTTTTTCTTCTGCAGGGAGACGTGCGGCGGCTTCTGCGTGAGGCATCGCGGACTGCGCTCGCCTTTTCGGTGGCCTCAGCCGGTACCGTCGCCGGAGTCCTGCTGGCCATCTCCCTCCTCGATCTCAGCACATTGGCAGGGAGCGCGAACATCAACGCTGAAGACAAGGAGAGCGCCATTGCCGGCTTGTTCGCAGCCACCTACATAGGTGGGTCGGTGAACTACGCTGCGTTAGGCGAAATGACCGGGCTATCTGGCGACGCTTCTTTTTTCTCAGCGGCCACCGCCGCTGACAATCTGTTTAGCGCCATTTTTCTGAGCGTGCTGGGGCTGTTACCCGGCGTGCAGTGGTTAGCTAGACGCTTTCACGACCACCCCCAGACGAAAACCCCTAGCTCCGGCGACACCATCTCAAAGGCCAATACGGTGTCGATAACACCCACCTCACTTTGCACAGCATTGGCGGTCGCCACGCTGCTGGTGACTATCAGTGATGCACTCAGCGCTTGGCTGGACTTCTCGGGGGGGCGCTACATTATTTTAACGATACTGACCCTCGCTCTCGCTACGTTGGTGCCGAAATTACGAGACTGGTGTACCGGGGGATTTGAACTCGGCGTTGTGTTGTCATTCGTTTTCTTTGGCTCGATCGCTGCCGGGGCGGATGTCGTCGCCATGCTCAGCGTAGCCCCCATCTTGATCGCTCTGGTCACCATTTTGCTGACAACCCATTTACTCTGCCTGTTGGTCGTCGGCCGTTGGCTGAACCTGACGCTGCCAGAATTGCTGACCGCATCCAACGCAGCCGTGCTTGGTGCTACGACTGCGCCGGCGATGGCAGCCGCCAAGGGGTGGCATGATCAAATCACACCAGGTGTTCTGGTGGGCGTGCTGGGCTACTCATTAGGCACGCTCATCGGAGGATTGCTCTTCAATCTACTCTGACACTGTCCCGGTCCTGCCCTGCAGCGAATTACCTGAACACACCTGCTGAGCAATGTGACCAGCAGCGAGCCCAGCAGTCGCCCGCCCTAGCCTGTCGCCGGCGGTGCGTTGTCATCGCTCGCGTAAGCGAGTAGACGGGTCGCGACGTCCCTTCCCGACGTCACCGCGCCTTCCATCCAGCCATACCAGCCTCGAGACAGATCACCGCCTGCAAAGAGCACTGGGGGCGGCATATCCGCCAGCTCATGTAGCCCGCGCATTTGACCAGGCGCACTGCTCAACCAGGAGCCCCGCGAGAAAGGATCGGCTATCCAGTCATGCGAGAGGTACTGCTGGTGAAACACAGCATTGGGGTGCCGCGCAGCCAATGCCCGCCAACTTTCGGCCAACGCCTCGTCGTGATCGGGCTCGGCAACAGCAAAGGTGCAGACCGCGTCTGACCGAGACCCCCGTCGAGAGTACGCCTCGACCGCATGTGGCCACCCAACCGATTCCGCGGGCTCGGTGAGTGTAGCGGCGACCCAACCTTTAGCAGCTCGACCAACGTGACCCTCCGCGATCACTCGCGTGGCCATAGCGGGTAATGGCATATCCAGATCCAGGTGCGAGAGAACATTAAGCGGCAGCGCAACGATCACCCGCCCGGCCAAAATCTGGCCTGCAGGGCCCTCGACGATAACGCCCCCCTCGGTTTTGGCGATACGGGTCACCGGGCAATTCAGCCGCAGCGCTGAGCCAAGTGTGTTGGCCAGCGCAATACTCAGTGATTGCGCACCTCCCGCGATACGGCTTTCAGCTCCGTTGAAGGCCGCCTCAACACCGCCGAAAGACGCAAACTCATGAAGCAGATTGAGCATGCTGTAGTCGTCGGGGTGCGCGCCTTGTAATGCGAACCCGTGGGCGAGGAACGTCGAAAGGTCGTTAATATCGAGAGAATGTGCCTCTAAAAAAGCCGTCACGGGCAGATCGAACTGATCAAAACCCTCATACCAGTGCGGCTGGTCAGGATTTAGCTGAGCCGCTATGCGACCGCAGGTTCGGACAATACTGTGCCATGACGCAGCCTCTGTCTTGGGTGTCAAACCCTGCGATGGCGACTCAGAGACTGTGCCTTCAAGGTCAATCTCATACCGCGCCAGTTCTTGCATCATCGCCTGATGCTGATCGGGGTCAACCCACTCCGCGCCGAGGTCAACCGTGAGGCCCGCCGCCTCAAAGGGTGCGCTGTAGGTTCTGCCCCCAACGCGGTCTCGCGCTTCCAGCAGCACTACCTGCCTGCCGGCATCCAAGAGATCGCGAGCGGAAGACAAGCCCGCGAGACCAGCACCGACGACGACTATTTCTATCTGCTCCATGTGGGCATGCTACACGCTCATTCACTTCATCGGCACATCCAAGCATCGAGTGGCGTATGCTTTGCAGATACCCGCCCAAGATGAGCACATCGAGTGGACATTAATCCAAAAATTGACCTGAGCGGCGCAGCGACAACGCTGGCCAGCCGAGGCCGGGTACAGATCCCTGATTTTCTCTCACCAGAATCAGCGGAGACGCTCCACGACTTGTTGCAACAGCATGAAGACTGGTACCTGAGCTACAACGAAGGGCCCGACAATTTTGAGACCAGCGAGGCCGAGTTTGCAGCGCTCACCATCGAACAAAAACACCGCTTTACAGCGGGGGTGTATCGGCGAGCACGTTCTGGCTTTCAGTACCTATTTAAGCAGTACTACATCAGTCAGGCTGTGGCCTCGGGCGAGAATCAGGGCCACCCCATACACACCGTGCACAACTAGGTTACCGGCGAGGATTTTCTTGGCCTAATGCGGCACGTGACGGGGCGGGACGACATCCGGACCTCCGACAGTTATGCCAGTCTCTATGGCCCCGGCCACTTTCTGACACGTCATGATGATCGACACCCCACCCATCAGCGCATCGCCGCCTGGGTCCTCTCCATGACGCCAGAGTGGGATGAAAACTGGGGTGGCTACCTCGCGTTCTATGATGAGGCAGGCAATGTCGTAGAGGCCTTCAAACCCGCTTTCAATACTCTGAATTTATTCACGGTGCCCCAGCACCATGCAGTGCAGCTAGTCACACCATTCGCCGGCGCACCGCGAACCAGTTATCTGGGGTGGCTACTGGCCTGACCCGTCAGATAAACGTCGCGATCTGCTCCAAAGATTTTTTGACCGTGGCCGCGCGCGGCACCATCGCCGTCTGGGACGGGTGACCGACGACCAACAACACATAGGGCCGCTCGTTGCTCGGACGCTCGAGAATTTGATTCAGGAATTTCATCGGGTTTGGCGTGTGGGTGAGCGTAGCGATACCCAGCTGGTGAAAAGCGTTGATTAGAAATCCTGTGGCGATACCCACCGACTCCGGCACGTAGTAGTGCTTTTGTCGCGCACCTGACTCATCGATGCCGTATCGCTCTGCAAATACAGCAATCAACCATGGCGCCGTTTCCAAAAACGGCTTGGACGCATCCGTGCCTATTTTTTTTAGATCATTCAGCCATCTCTCTCCCGCCCGACCACCATAAAAAGCCTGCTCTTCTGCCTCCGCCGCCTCGCGGATGGCACGCTTGGTGTCAGGGTCACCCACGCAGGCAAAGTGCCATGGTTGGTGGTTCGCGCCGCTCGGCGCTGAACCTGCAGCGAGCACACAGGCCTCAATCACGGCACGATCGATGGGCTCATCAGAGAAATCCCGCACCGTGCGCCGTCTTGCAAGCCGATCTCGATAAGCCAGGGCGTCATCCAATATCACCCCGGGCGCCAATACTCCTGGGGGGTCCAAGGGTATCGGATCGTAGTCGAAGTCAGTCATGCTTTCGGCCGTCATTTAGCGAGAAAGATGTGAGTGTATACCCGCGCTTCGACGATACCTTATTTAGCGCTGATCAATATCCCTAGGCAGCGGTGCCCACACTCATGATCTATCAGTTAGCATCTCTTTATGAAAGTCATTCAGAGAACGGGTGTGAGGGCAAAGGATCGTGATCTTGCTCTGAAGTGGATCAAACGATGCCTGCGAGAAATCACCCGTAAAGATTACGAACTACCGGTGGACTATGGTGAGGCGCGCAATGATCTCGTAGTAACCGTAAAACGCGCTGGCCATCGCTCCTCAGCATGCGCCAAGGGCATCACAATAGATATTTCGGCGTACACAAAAGGTACTTCCGTTCTTCTGGAGTACCCCGCCTTCGCCCAAGATCCCGTCATCGGATCCAGAGACGCCATCACTCCCGAGCTGGTCCTCGCCGGCACGATCGCGCATGAAATCAGCCATTTTGTGCAGTATCGATACGGCCCCGATACACGGTGGCTAAAAAAACGCTATCGCAAACCTCACGGTGAGGGGTTTCGAGATATCTATCGGATATTGCGATCAAAAGTAGTGAATCCACATCTCAAAGATGTGTGACAGGTCCAAATTTGCTAAGCGCTATACCAGCATTTTCATCCAGACCGCACATCACACTCGCCCCGACATTTTACAAGCAGTCTCGATGTAGGCTCGCCAGAGAGACTTCCGTGAGTGGTGCGCCAATCCAAACCTACTGTGCATCGCGACAGGACGCAAATTTGAGACCATAATCCCGATCCGTCTTACGCATTGAGCCTTCCACGTTATGCAAGTTGATCCGGAAGCCGCGGGCTTTTGCCCTGCCAAACTCAGCAAACTCGATGACCACCTGATCAGTCGTTATATCGAGCCAAAAAAAATATCAGGCTTCAACTTGAGGGTTGTGCGCAAAGGCAAGGTGGCGCACCACATCTCAACGGGCCTCATGGATATTGAGCGCGATAAGGCGATGCGCGACGACACCATCTTTCGCATCTATTCCATGTCCAAACCCGTCACTTCCATTGCACTGATGATGCTGATGGAAGAAGGCCGGTTTCAACTGACCGACCCTGTCTACAAATTCATACCATCATGGCGAGAACACCGCGTTTGGGTTGAAGGTGAAGGTGAAGCGATGGTGACGCGCGCGCCCAAGGCGCCGATCACCGTGCAACATCTGCTTTGCCACACGGGGGGTCTGACTTATGGCGGCTTTCTGCCCGGGTTAGAGCTACCCGTAGACCCGGCTTACGCGGCTGCGGGTATATCTAGAGCGGGTACCGACACGCTGCAGGAATTTGTTGAAAAGCTCGCAAAGGTACCATTGCTCTATGAGCCGGGATCACGATGGAGCTACTCCATGAGCACCGATGTCTGCGGTTATCTGGTTGAAGCCATATCGGGTCAATCCTTTGAATCTTTTCTGCAGGACCGGCTCTTCGGCCCCCTCTACATGCCCGACACCGGGTTCACTGTTTCTGACACTCAACTGGATCGTTTTGCCGCCTGTTATGAGCGCGCGCCAGACAAATCTCTACGTCTTCAGGACGACCCAGAAACCAGTCGCTATCGCAACTCACCGGCAGCGCCTTCGGGCGCAGGCGGCCTTGTTGGAACAGTCAGTGACTACGCGAATTTCTGCGAAATGCTGCTCCAAAAGGGACAGTTCCGTGGGAAACAGATCATCGGAAGGCCGATTTTGGAGCTGATGACGCGCAATCACCTTGGCGATCAGTCACTGGCACAGATGGCGGTCGGGGGGTTTTCAGAAACCAGTAACGACGGCGTGGGCTTTGGATTGGGCTTCGCCACCACCATGGATGCGGCCGCTTCAGGGACCGTCGGCCAGGGCGACTTCTATTGGGGCGGTCTGGCCTCGACGCTGTTCTGGGTGGATCCCATCGAAGATCTGTACGCCATTTTTATGACGCAGCTGATCCCCTCTTCCACCTTCAACTTCAGAGGGCAGATCAAAAACCTCGTTTATGGGGCGCTGTCGTAATTGCCTACGGACTGACGGTTAGGGCAACCAACTGCCCCGCCTCCCCGGGCGCACCCGTTGCCACGACAATGTACTGCTGACCGCCGATCGCATAGGTCATTGGCACTCCCGTTTGACGCTGACCCAGGTCGATCTCTGCCACGATCTCCCCGGAGCGCTTGTCATGGGCTCTGAACAGCGAGCCTCCCCATCGCGCGCCATACATACCCGCCCCCTCCCCGGAGAAGAGCAGCGTTTTAGTGACGAGCAACGCAGATCGATCGTCATTGCCGGTATCAGGAATCGCTACGCCAGCCAGTTGCGGGTGCTCTCGGATTTCCCCTGGCGTTCGACTATTGGGGCGCTGCCAAAGCAGCTTGCCGGTGTTCATATCCAGCGCGCTGATCCAGCCCCATGGCGGCTTGAGCAGGGGCAGATCAAAGGGGCCGTCGAGTGTCGCGTCCCTCAGTACGTATCGCATGGAGGATCGGTCTGGGTCGCTGATGAGTCCCACCACCTCTGGCGACACTGCGTAGGAAACATACATCAGCCCTGTCTCTGGATCGGCCGCCGCCCCCTGCCAATTGGCACCGCCTACTGAGCCGGGCAGGACGAGCGTGCCACGATTCTGCTCATTTACCAGCGTTGGCGGCGTATAGAGCGGCCCCAGCGTGTAGCCCGCAACAACCCGCTGCGCCTCGGCATGAATCTCTGGTGTCAGATCGTTGAGTTGGTCTTTGGTAACCCCGGTGCGCCCAAAAGGCTCAGGCAGTGACGGTATCGGTTGCGTCGCCGCGGTTTGCTCGCCGGGCACGTCGCTCTGGGCCACGGCGACCTCATCGATTGGCCATACGGGCTCACCCGTGCGGCGATCAAAAACAAAGGTCAGTCCCTGCTTGGTGATTTGTGCTACCGCAGGAATCTCTTTCCCATCCACCGTGATATCGAGAAGGACAGGCGGCGCAGGCAGATCGTAATCCCAGATGGGGTGATGCACGGTCTGAAAATGCCAGACACGCTCACCGGTCGAAGCGTCAAGGCACACTAAGCTTTGCCCGTAGAGATTGTCGCCGGGTCGGTGGCCACCATAGTAATCGCTGGTCGGCGCCTCGACTGGAAGATAAACGTAGCCGAGATCTGGATCCGCGCTCATGGGGGCCCATACACCGGCGTTTCCCGTGTACTCGGCAGCGTCACCGCCCCACGTCGAAAAGCCACTCTCCTCGGAAGTGGGGATGGTATTAAAACGCCAGCGTAACTCACCCGTATTTACATCATAGGCAGTGACTTTTCCCTTGAGGGCCTCTGGCGATTCCGGCGCACCGCTGAACGTAAACGCAGCGCCCAAGATCACCACGTCATGCATAACAATGGGGGGTGAGCTGGCGCCAATGGGTGCAGTGATAGGGTCCAGCTCCGCGCCCAGCTGTAACTTGAGGTCGACGATGCCGCCCCCACCAAAGTCAGCGCGTGGCTGACCCGTGCGGGCATCGAGTGCGATCAGTTGATAACCGGGTGAGATCACAAAAATGGTGTCTCGGTCTGCCCCGCGGTGAATAGCGACGCCCCTGCCCGGTCCTTTGCGCGGCGCATTGGTCCCCCGCTCTGCCTCATCAAGGCGATACATCCAAAGGGTCTCGCCCGTTGCAGCATCGATGGCCACAACAGCACGCCGCGCGCCCGCAGTCGCGTACAGCACGCCATTCGCCATCAGGGGCGTCACCTGATAGTTGGGCCACGGGGACGCGCCGAAATTATCGGACCTCCAGCGCCACGCCACAGCCAAATCGGCCACGTTAGCCTCATTAATCAGATCAAGTGGGGAATAGTTCATGCTGTGAGGTGTGCCACGGTGATGCAGCCACTCTGTCATCAAATTGGGTAAGACAGAGATAGTGGGAAGTGGTGGCTGCTCACTCGTATCTGGATATCCGAGTGCGCCGCTGCGTGAGAGCTTCAACTTAAGATCTAGATCCGTTGCGCCCGCAGAATAGCCATTTTGGTACAGCATGAATCCCAAAATCGCCGCGTAATCGCGCGCAGCCAACCCACCCGGGTTGGTGGACGGCATACTAGTGGTCGTCATGTCGAACAGCTGGCCCACCGGTCGCGTGGCCCAGCGGTCTTGAAACGCTTTACCCGAGAGCGCAGGCCCCGACTCATTTCCGCGCAGGTTCATCCCATGACAGCTGGCGCAGTGCTCTGCATAGAGACCCCGACCCTCGGCTGCCTGGCTCAGGCTATAGCTTGCTCCGAGATTCTCAGCACCTGCGGCAGGAGCGACATTAAAGATCGAGCTAATGAGCATCAAAAAGCCGACAAACGGCCCGCTCTGCGGTTGAACTGGCGTCATCTCGCCAGCACCTCCAGATGAGCCAGGGTTGAATCAGCCAACGCCTGAAGGTCGTAGCCCCCCTCTAACGTTGAAACGATGCGGCCCTGCGAAAATTGCTCAGCCAATGCGGTGATCTCCTGAGTCACCCACGCGAAATCGCCTTCGTTTAGATTAATGTGCGCCAATGGGTCCTCACGGTGGGCGTCAAACCCTGCTGAGATCAAAACAAGATCCGGCCGATGCGCCTCCACAGCCTGCCACCAGGAGCTTGAGATCGCTCGCCTGAAATCATCACCCGACGCACCGGCGGCCAACGGCGTGTTGACAATATTCGGCGACACCACATCGTAAAGCCGATCAGGATAATGAGGGTGCTGAAAACTGGAGCACACCAGAATCTCAGGGTACTTCTGGCACAAATCGACCGTGCCGTTGCCGTGATGCACATCAAAATCCAAAATCGCTACGCGATCAATGTTCGACAGGTTCAGTGCGTTGATGGCAGCAATGCCTATGCTGTTGAGCAGGCAAAATCCCATGGGTGAATCGAACTCAGCATGATGGCCCGGTGGCCGCACGGCACAGAACACCCGGGTCTCATCTCCATTAACCACATCCTGAACCCCTTGCCACACGGAACCCGCAGCCTGCAGTGCGGCCGCCATGCTCGTTGGACCCATCCAAGTATCCGGGTCCAGTGCTGTCAGTCCCTCTCTAGGGTTTGATTGCCTCAGCCGTTGCAGCAGTTCAGGGTGATGGGCTTGGCGCACCAATTCATCTTCAATCGGCGCCGCCTCCCGAATGGGATGATCCTGCGTGAAACCGGTTTGCTCCAGATGGGCCAAAAGAAACGCCAAGCGGTCAGAACGTTCCGGGTGGCCCTCAGGTGTTTGGTGGCTGACGCAATCAGCATGGCTATAAAGTCGCACGATCACTCCGTCTCAAGGACCTCGCAAGGACACAAGCCTATACGGGCGGGGAAACTCGGGGCAACTCTCTGAAAAATAAAAAGCCCGCGCTGAGCGGGCTTTAAGTTTAATGGCGGAGAAGGAGGGATTCGAACCCTCGATACGCTATTAACGTATACTCCCTTAGCAGGGGAGCGCCTTCAGCCACTCGGCCACTTCTCCAGATTCTGTTTATTTCGTCTCGTTCTGATCTTCCTTTTGCGCTCCCCG
>JADHQF010000084.1 GCA_016778085.1 Luminiphilus sp.
TTTCCTGTATCTGCGACACCACATTCCTGACGACGGAAACCGGGATCGCGAAAGACAGGCCAATGGAACCCCCTGAGCGCGTGAAGATCTGAGAATTGACTCCGATCACCTCGCCGTCCAAATTGAAAAGCGGTCCGCCTGAATTACCGGGGTTAATCGCCACATCGGTCTGAATAAAAGGCACGTAATTGTCGCCCGTCTCTGTCGGCAGACTTCGACCCAGCGCGCTAACAATCCCCGCGGTGACCGAAAAATCGAGACCAAAGGGCGAGCCGATCGCCAGCACCCACTGTCCGACTTTGATGTCGTCCCCACGGGCCAATGCGAGAGTGGGAAGCCGCTTGGCATCGATCTTAAGCACCGCTAAATCAGACCGGGGATCCGCTCCTATTACCTCGGCATCAAACTCCTGTCGATCAGGCAGCCGGACCATGACCTGACGGGCATTCTCAACGACATGGTTATTCGTGACGATGTAGCCGTCGCTCGAGAGAATGAAGCCGGAACCCATGCCAGCGCGATCTCTAGGAACCGGAGGTCGGCCACGGAAATCGAAGAAGCGTCTCAGCGACTCGGGCAACTCCTCCATCTGCTCCTGATAGCGCGAGTTTTCCGATTCGTATTCGACCAATATCTTCACCACGGCCGGAGACGCAGAGTCCACAATTTCAGTGAAATCGGGCAGCTCCGCCAAGCTTTTCTGGGCCGCGAAAGACAGTGCGAGCACGCACAAAAGAGCGCGAAATATCATCGCCTTACTCCATATGACATCTAAGAAATCGGGATCAACTCTTTACGAGCAGATCCTCAAACTGGTTGACCTGCTTGCTGGTCAGGCGAGGCTCAGAAAGCCCGGGCAACACACCCCCCGACCGCACAGTGATAAATCGAAGGATAGCAAAACCGGATAACAGTCCAATCGCAAAGGCACTGGCGGACCAAAGATCGCCCCACGGTGACGCCAGCATAGATAAGGTGGCGCCGATCACTAAAGGGAAACCGTAAATCAATAAGGTACCGCCCAGCAGTGTGGCTTCGGGCACCTCTATCACCACCTCGTCACCGACTGCGCACTGCGCTGCTGTCAACGTCTCGCCAGAAATGGCCCTGACACGACCCTTGCCACTCTGCAGTAAGGCCGACAAAGCGCCCTGCCCACACCCGGCGCGAGCAGCGCATTTGCCACAAGCTGCGCTGCGGTCCGCCTCGATCCAGACAGCATCAGGTTCGACCGCGACCACTCTGCCGGTTTCGCTCAACCAGCCCATCAGGATTGTTCTCTGGGCGGCCGGACAGCATCGGCGAGCAGGCGCGCCGTCACCATCGGGACTTCTCCAAGCACGCTGATCAATAAGCCGCCTGCCGATGATCTGACACCGCGGGTATAGGTTAGCGTTGCACCCTCAATGACTGCACCTTCGCCAACCGGCGCACCCGGGGGCAACGGCTCTACAAAAATGGATGCGGTCGCCAGGCCGTCACTCACGACAAACACACCGCGGTCAGCATCCTCGGACAGCACAAAGTAACCGGGCACAACGCTTCGCCCGCGTTCGTATTCTCGCGGCCCCTTGTCGAGCGGATCCCGCTCCGAAGCCGATTGATAATCGATCGACGCATACTCGTAGCGCTCCAGCACGTTGCCTTCCGAGCCCACCGTCGCCATCGCCAAAGCCAATCCGGTTACGCTGTCCATGTCGATAAGGTGGGTTAATCTCAGGGTATCGCGGGGCCGTAACGTCAGTCTTTGGGTCGCTCTTCCGGCAACGGTCCGCCCTGATTCGAGGGTGGGCAAATAGACCGTAGCAACGTCACAGGCTCTTTGCGGGGAGTCGAATGGTACGGGCCAGTTCTCAGGCAGCGGATCAGCCTGCGCGTTCATCCGTCGCAACACGCCCTGCCCGGCATGATCAATAGGCGAACTGACGGTAACAAATTGCCGGCTGGCGGCCCGCTCGTAGAGCACCGTGCCCTCATACCGCTGATGAGCCGACGCCTGCAGCATCTTGAGCAGCGCCTGCCCAGGAGGAGTGTCGAGATTGCAGATCGGATCGCTGGGTGCAGCAACATCAGGCTGAGCGGCAGCCAGTATCGGCATAAGCAGACACAGGGCGACTCGCGTCGCTGCGGATGACAGGTAGCGCCTTTTATTCTGCAGCGCTGGTGTCGAGCTGCGATTCCGGAACGCGAACATAGGAGATATAGGGCGCAGGATGATTGTAGGCAGCGGCCGCTGCATGCCGGCCGTTGAGTGCGCGATACCGGTCACGAGCAAGCCGATCGTATACCGCAACGATATTCTGACTGGAATCCGGAACGGTCACCGTTTGCTGAGCAGGCCCGGCGAGCGCTTTGCCACCCAGACTGGCCTGAACCGGTTGCGCGCCCAGAACCGGCACCACAGCGCCGCCCAGCTCACTCACCACCGGCAGGGGCGATCCAGCTGTCGAAGGCAAGAGAAGTTGCTGACCTCCTATTACCACTGCAAGCGTCACTGACGCCGCGACGGCCATGCTCCAGACAGGGTTACGACTCACTGGCTTGCTTGTCTCCAGCGCTTGAAGAACACCCGTTGATACGTCGATTTCAGCCTGCCCGGCAAGCTGTCCGTGTAGAGCGTCTCTCACGCGATGCTGACGCTGCCACCGCTCGCGCAGCGACGTGTCGCCAGCTACAGCCTCCAGTGTCCGCCGCAACTCGAGTTCTTGGGCCTCTCCATCCATCAAGGCGGAAAGACCCTCTCTATCTCTCTCTTCAGATGTCATCTAAAACCCGAGCCCCCACTGATCTGCTCTTTCACGCGCTGATCAATTGCCTCGCGCGCCCGAAATATCCTCGATCTGACCGTGCCCACCGGGCACCCCAAAACATCCGCAATATCGTCGTAACTCAGCCCGTCGAACTCCCTGAGCATCAACGCCGCCTTTAACTCGTCGGGCAACGCGTTCAACGCGGATTCAACCACATCCGCCAACTCGCCGCCCATCGCCAGCGCCTCCGGAGAGGCGCTTTCCGAGAGCAATCCGCCCTCATCAAATCCCTCGGCGTCTTCAATGGTGGCGTCGGCCCCCGGCCTGCGTCCCTTGGCGACCAGATGGTTTTTGGCCGCATTCGCCGCGATGCGGTATAGCCACGTATAGAACGCACTATCACCGCGAAACTTCCCCAGCGCCCGGTAGGCTTTGATGAACGCCTCCTGTGTGACGTCCTCCACCTCGCCGGCGTCTGACACGTACCGACTTACCATTGCCGCGATCCTTCCCTGATATTTCAGGACCAGCAGATCAAACGCTCGCAAATCGCCACGCTGAGCCCTCTGAACCAGTTGCTGATCTGTATCAGAGGCTGTCAAAACCGCGCCTTCACTCTACCCGACATACCGGGATGCCCGCCTCACCGGACACCCAATGCCCTTTCAGAACACGCTGCAGGCAAAAAGTTCCCGATACATTACACTTTGTCTTATCGCTACTATACCGCACCCCTAGTGCACCACCGGCTCATGAAATATGTCGACTATTGCCCGATTTGACGTGCTCATCATCGGCAGCGGAGCCGCTGGAATGAGTCTTGCCTTGCAGTTACCGACATCGCTCAAGGTGGCGGTACTGTCAAAAACCCAACTGGGCTCGGGATCAACATTTTGGGCTCAGGGTGGGATGGCGGCAGTGCTTCACGACCGCGACACGGTTCAGGCCCACGTAAGCGATACCCTGAGTGCCGGTGCGGGCCTCTGTCACGAACCAGCAGTGCAATTCACCGTGGGACGCAGCCGGCAAATCGTCGACTGGCTGATCTCGCAGGGCATGAACTTCGATCTCCGCGAGGATCAGCAGGACGCCGAATTTCGCGAGTTTCACCTCACGACGGAAGGCGGGCACAGTCATCGTCGCGTCATCCACGCTGCCGATCAGACCGGGCGTGCACTGTCAGAAGTGCTGACTACACGGGCGGCCGAGGCCTCCAACATCAGCATGCTCACCGATCGCTGTCTCGTCGATGTGATCAAGGCTGGCTCACGAGTCTGCGGCGCCTACCTGCTCAGTACCGGCGACAGCACAGTGGAGACGGTCAGCGCGGGTGCCGTTGTGCTCGCAACCGGGGGCGCCAGCAAGGCCTATCGTTACACCACGAACCCGGACGGTGCCAGTGGCGACGGCATCGCGGTCGCCTGGCGGGCGGGGTGCCGCGTGGCCAACCTGGAGTTCAACCAGTTTCATCCCACCTGCCTTTACCATCCGCAAAGTCGATCATTCCTGATGACCGAGGCGCTTCGCGGCGAAGGGGCAACGCTGCATCTCCCGGATGGGCGGCGATTCATGACAGATTTCGACGATCGCGAGGAGCTGGCACCGCGAGATATTGTGGCCAGAGCCATCGATTTTGAAATGAAAAGGCTCGGCGCCGAATGCGTCTTTCTCGATATCAGTCATCAGCCCGCTGACCTGATTACCCGCCACTTCCCGCAGGCTTATGAACGCTGTTTGGCACTTGGCATTGACATCACCCGTGACCGGATTCCCGTTGTCCCTGCAGCCCATTACACCTGCGGCGGTGTGGTGGTCGATCAATATGGTGCCAGCGATGTGCCAGGGCTCTATGTCGTCGGCGAGTCAGCGTGCACCGGGCTGCACGGTGCGAACCGTATGGCCAGCAACTCTTTGCTCGAATGTTTCGTCTATGCGCAATCCGCGGCGCAGCACATTGCAGACTCCCTCACCGGAGAACTCGCGCTCCCGGAGACCTGGGACGACAGTCGTGTCAGGGACTCTGATGAAGAGGTTGTGATTCAGCATAACTGGCAGGAGCTGAGGCGTCTCATGTGGGATTACGTGGGCATTGTGCGAACATCGCGCCGGCTGCAGCATGCCGCTGACAGGATTGCGCTACTGGAAAAAGAGGTGTCGGGCTACTACGGCCGTTTTCAGATCACACGTCCGCTCTTGGAGATGCGCAACCTCGCGCGTGTGTCGTCGCTGATGGTCCAGTGCGCCGCAGAGCGTCGCGAAAGTCGCGGCCTGCATCACAACTCGGATTTTCCCGATACCGCATCGGTCGCCCGCGATTCGATACTGATACCAACACACTTCGACACCGACACAGCTCTGAATGGCCCGACTGATCGACTGCCCCACTATCATCAGTGACCGGCATCACTGACCGGCACAACTGGACGACGTCAAGCACCGATTCCGTGGAAACGTCTGATTTCCTCGATCACCGGGACAAAACGATCTTCCGTGATCGCGCTACGCCCCATAATCCACTCCATTAGGTCCTGATCATCCTGATACAGGAGCTCCCGGTAGTCCTGTCTCAATAACGCGTTGAGTTCGAGAAAAGCCTCTACGACAAAAGGTGCCAACAATAGATCCAATTCGAGCAGCCCTCTTCGGCTGGCCCACTTGGCGCGGTTCCATTCTTCTCTCTGATCCATAGACTGCCACCAGCTCGCATCGTCAACGTTGTAGTATAGAGCCCCACAACCTGTTTATTACCCGGCGCATCCGCATTGAACACTCAGCAGTCACAGAACCCTCCCGAACACACCGATATTGTCATGCGATTGTCTGGCAGCGGCGGCAGGGAATTCCTGCACGGGCAAACGACCGCGGATTTCAGCGACTGCGGCGTCGGCAGCTTCCGCTACGCCGCCTTTTGCAATCCAAAGGGTCGCGTGCTCGCAGACGTGTTGGCTGTAATCACCGATGAGCAGGAAGTTCTGCTGAGAGGCAGAGAGACAGTCATGGCGGTGCTGGCCGAGCATCTTAAACCCTACCTTGGTTTTTCGCGGTGCTCGCTCACACCGACCGACTGGCGTATCGGCTGCCGTGCCGACTCAGCAGACGAGAATCATGCGGGACTGCACTTCGCAGAAGCGTCCCTCGTGGCAGTCACTCTGCCCATGGGTTCGAAGCACACCGAATACTGGACCGCACCGCATGAGAGTGAAGAGGGGGGTCAATCAGACCCCCTCTGGCTGGAGATCAAGAACCAGCGCGCGCGTATCGAAAACCATACGATTGGTAGCTATCTGCCCCAAGACCTCGACTACGACTGCAATGGCACAGTCAGCTTCACAAAGGGCTGCTACACGGGGCAGGAGATTGTGGCCCGGCTTCATTACCGCGGCACACCCAAGCGTCGCCTGCACCGAGCCGAGACTAATGTCCCCGTTGTCGCAGGCGACATGTTGGTCAATGCCGAGGGCAAAACCGTGGGCAGCATCGTGAATCACTGCACCCGAGACCAGACACACGAACTACTGATCGAATTGGTCCCGGAAGCGGCCGCAAAGCCCGTCACACTCAAAGGGGGTCAGAGCGAACTCGCCCAGATCACCCGATGTCACGATGACAATGACCAATCGACGGGCTGACGCTGGTTCGCCTCAAGAAAAGCATTGGCCTGGCTAAAGTGGCGACAACCCAAAAACCCCCGGTGTGCAGACAGCGGAGAGGGATGGGGCGCAGTGAGGACACAATGCCTGGCGCGATCAACGGCGGCACCCTTTTTCTGGGCCTGAGCCCCCCACAGCATAAAAACGACGGGGGACTCTCCCCCATTGACCGCCGCGACCACTGCGTCAGTAAAGCGCTCCCAGCCCTGCCCCTGATGCGATCCGGCAACGCCGTGCTCAACTGACAACACACTGTTGAGCAGTAGCACACCGCGCTCGGCCCACTGGGAGAGATCACCGTACGGCGGCACCGGAATACCCATGTCATCGTAGAGCTCACGAAAGATATTCTGTAATGAGGGCGGGATGCGCTGACGACCTTGAACTGAAAAACTCAGGCCGTGAGCCTGACCCGGACCGTGGTAGGGATCCTGTCCCAGCACCACCACTTTGACAGCCTCTGGCGGGATCGCATCGAGGGCCGCAAAAAACTGCCCGCCAGGTGGATAGATGGTCTTGCCAGCGGCTTTTTCGGCGCGCAAAAATGCAGACAACTGCGACATGTAAGGCTGCTCAAATTCGCTGCCTAGCAGTGAGACCCACTCAGGCCGCAATCGGATCCTACCGCTCATCGGCGATTTCGAAAGCGCGCCAGCCCTTGGCCAGAGACCAACAGCACACCCACCCACACCAGAGCAAAAGAGGTCGCGGTCACGGTGTCGATCGACTCACCCAGTGCAGTCTGCGCTACGAGCAGCTGGAGAGAGGGCCCCAAATAAGAGGTCAAGCCCACCACGTTCAGTGGCAGCAGTCTAGACGCCGCGATGTAACTCAGTAACGGCGCAGCGGTGTAGACGCCCGCGAGCAACAAAAACATATCTACCTTGATGCCATGAACTCCCATGCCCGCGGCCCCTGTCAGCCAGAACCAAGCCAGGGCGAAAGGCGCCATGCAGAGGGTCTCGATGAACAAGCCCTGCATGGTGTCAGCGACAATCTTTTTCCGAATCGCGGCGTAGACCGAAAAACTGCCGGCAACTACCAAGCTGACCCAAGGGAGGCTGCCGTAAGCCCACAGCTGCAGCGCAACCGCCATCATCGCCAAAGAGATGGCGGTCCATTGCATCGGTCCGAGAACCTCTCGGAATGCCACCCTGCCGACTAGGATTGTTAGGAGGGGCAGCATGAAGTAACCGAGACTGACTTCAGTAGCGCGGCCGGCAGACACTGCGTAAACGAACACACCCCAATTCACGCTTAGCAGCACCGCCCCGAGCAGGCTCCAGATCAGCATGCTCGGCACTCGGAGCAAAGACCAGGTAGCGCGGAGCCGCCCCACCCAAATCAGGACAGCCGCCGCGACCGGCAGGCTCCAGATTGCCCGGTGTGCGACCACATCCTGAGGTCGCACAGGATATGTTTCTACCCAATAAAGCGCCGACACACCCCAGATGATGTTCGCGATCACCGCCAGCGACAAACCGGTCTTCAATTCTTGCGCTGTGTACTGCGTTGTCATAA
>JADHQF010000085.1 GCA_016778085.1 Luminiphilus sp.
ACCCAGCAGCCGCTGGGTGGTAAGGCCCAGTTTGGTGGTCAGCGCTTCGGCGAGATGGAGGTCTGGGCGCTGGAAGCCTACGGTGCGGCCTACACGCTACAAGAGATGCTGACGGTCAAGTCTGACGACGTGGCAGGCCGAACCAAGATGTACAAGAACATCGTCGATGGGGATCACCAGATGGAGCCGGGTATGCCCGAATCCTTCAACGTGTTGATCAAAGAAATCCGCTCACTCGGTATCGATATCGATCTCGAGTCTGAGTCATCTGGCTTCTGAGGGGAGATAAGACGTGAGAGATTTGCTTAACCTGCTGAGCAGGGAGAAAAACGAAGACTTCGATGCAATCCGTATCGGTCTGGCCTCTCCGGAGATGATTCGGTCCTGGTCTTTTGGCGAAGTCAAAAAGCCTGAGACCATCAACTACCGAACCTTCAAGCCGGAGCGTGATGGCCTGTTCTGCGCCAAGATTTTTGGCCCGGTCAAGGATTACGAGTGTCTGTGCGGTAAGTACAAGCGCCTAAAGCATCGCGGTGTTATCTGCGAGAAGTGTGGCGTTGAAGTGGCGCTGGCCAAGGTGCGCCGCGAGCGCATGGGCCATATCGAGCTCGCAAGCCCCGTGGCACACATCTGGTTCCTCAAGTCGCTGCCTTCTCGAATCGGTCTGCTACTGGATATGACGCTGCGCGATATCGAGCGCATTTTGTACTTCGAAGCCTACGTGGTCACCGACCCCGGCCTGTCTGCGCTGGAGCACGGTCAGCTGCTCAACGACGAGCAGTACTACGAGGCGATGGAAGAGTACGGCGATGAGTTCACTGCCAAGATGGGTGCTGAAGCGATTCAGGATCTCATGATGGAGATTAACCTCAAGGCCGAGATCGAGCAGCTCCGCGAGGAAATCCCCCAGACCAACTCGGAAACCAAGATCAAGAAGCTGTCCAAGCGACTGAAGCTGATGGAGGCTTTCGATAAGTCAGGCAACAAGCCCGAGTGGATGATCCTCAACGCGCTGCCGGTATTGCCGCCGGATCTGCGTCCGCTGGTGCCGCTGGATGGCGGTCGTTTTGCGACGTCTGATCTCAACGATCTTTACCGCCGCGTGATTAACCGAAACAACCGCTTGAAGCGCCTGCTGGATCTGAATGCGCCGGACATCATCGTGCGCAACGAGAAGCGCATGTTGCAGGAGTCGGTCGACGCGCTCCTGGACAATGGCCGACGTGGCCGAGCGATTACAGGCTCCAACAAGCGTCCGCTCAAGTCACTGGCTGACATGATCAAAGGTAAGCAAGGACGTTTCCGTCAGAACCTGTTAGGCAAGCGCGTGGACTATTCCGGTCGTTCAGTGATCGTGACCGGCCCTACGCTTAAATTGCATCAGTGCGGACTGCCCAAGAAGATGGCATTGGAGCTGTTCAAGCCGTTCATCTTTGGCAAGCTCGAGCTCCGTGGGTTGGCGAGCACCATCAAGGCCGCCAAGAAGATGGTTGAGCGCGAGCCGCCAGAGGTGTGGGATATCCTCGCTGAGGTGATCCGCGAGCACCCGGTGCTGTTGAACCGGGCGCCGACGCTCCACCGTTTGGGCATTCAGGCCTTCGAGCCTGTGCTCATTGAAGGTAAAGCGATTCAGCTGCATCCGCTGGTATGTGCGGCGTATAACGCGGACTTCGACGGTGACCAGATGGCGGTACACGTACCGCTGACACTGGAAGCGCAGCTCGAAGCCCGCGCGCTCATGATGTCGACCAACAACATTTTGTCACCGGCGTCGGGCGACCCGATCATCGTGCCTTCGCAGGACGTGGTACTGGGTCTGTACTACATGACCCGCGATCGCATTAACGCCAAGGGCGAGGGTATGTCGTTCGCTGACACCGACGAGGTGCAGCGTGCCTATGGCAGTGGTCGTGTCGACCTGCATGCGCGGGTCAAGGTGCGCATCCACGAGACCCTTATGAACCTGGGTGAAGAGACCACCGAGCAGACGCGCATCGTCGAGACGACCGTCGGACGTGCGCTGTTGTGGGACATCGTGCCCGCGGGTCTGTCCTTTGACATGATCAATCAGCCCATGGTGAAAAAGGCCATCTCGCGGGTGATCAACCAGTGTTACCGCGCAGTCGGTCTGAAGTCGACCGTCATTTTCGCTGACCAGCTGATGTACACCGGTTATGAGTACTCCACTCGCTCCGGCGCATCGATTGGTGTCAACGACTTTGCTATCCCCGATGCTAAAGCCGAGCTGATTGAGCGTGCCGATGCTGAGGTAGCCGAAATCGAGCAGCAGTATGGCGCCGGTCTGGTAACTCAGGGCGAAAAGTACAACAAGGTGATCGACATTTGGTCGCGGACCAACGATCAGGTCTCAAAGGCGATGATGGCTGGCCTCTCTAAAGAGACGGTGACCAACCGCGATGGCGAGGACGAGGAGCAGGACTCCTTCAACTCGGTGTACATGTATGCCGATTCTGGCGCTCGGGGTTCACCCGCGCAGATTCGGCAGTTGGCGGGTATGCGGGGTCTGATGGCTAAGCCGGATGGCTCAATCATCGAGACGCCGATCACGGCGAACTTCCGCGAGGGGCTGAACGTACTGCAGTACTTTATTTCTACCCACGGCGCGCGCAAAGGCCTGGCTGATACGGCGCTGAAGACGGCTAACTCCGGTTACTTGACGCGTCGTCTGGTCGATGTGGCCCAGGACGTCGTTGTGACCGAGCAGGATTGCGGGACCGATGAAGGCCTTGTGATGACTCCTGTCATTGATGGTGGCGATATTATCGAGTCGCTGCCCGAGCGTGTTCTCGGCCGTATTGTGGCGAAAGACGTGGTCGATCCGAGCACGGGTGAAGTTCTGCTTGAGGCGGGCACCATGCTCGATGAAGTCTTGACGGCGAAGGTCGACGAGATGGGCATCGAGGAAATCATCGTGCGCTCGCCGATTACTTGTAAGACGCGTTACGGCATCTGCTCGACCTGCTACGGCCGTGATCTGGGTCGCGGGCATCAGGTAAACATGGGTGAGGCTATTGGTGTTGTGGCAGCCCAGTCGATTGGTGAGCCGGGCACACAGCTGACGATGCGCACCTTCCACATCGGCGGTGCGGCATCCGGTCAGGCGGCGCAGGACAACATTCAGGTCAACAACGATGGTGTTATCCGCCTGCACAATATGAAGGTGGTCGACAAGCCCGATGGCTCGTTGGTGGCAGTATCACGTTCAGGTGAACTGTCGCTGCTTGATAGCGTCGGCCGCGAGCGTGAGCGCTATAAGGTGCCTTATGGTGCGACTATCCGCGTTCAGGATGAAGCTGCGGTCGCTGCCGGCGACATCGTCGCTACCTGGGATCCCCACACGCACCCGATCATCACTGAGGTGGCGGGTACGGTGAAGTTCAGCGGTATGGACGAAGGTGTGACCATCAAGCGCCAGACCGATGAGTTCACAGGTCTGTCCAGTATTTCGGTCATGGATTCCGCGGAGCGACCGACTGCGGGCAAGGACATCCGTCCGGCGGTGACGCTGGTGGATGGCAAGGGTAAGGAACTGATGCTGGCCGGTACTAACGTCCCAGCGCACTACTTCCTACCCCATGGCGCTATGGTCAATCTAGAAGACGGTGCCAAGGTGGAAGGGGGTGACGTCATTGCCCGTATCCCACAGGAAGGCTCCAAGACCCGGGATATCACCGGTGGCCTGCCGCGGGTTGCCGATCTGTTCGAAGCGCGCAAGCCGAAAGAGCCTGCGATCCTTGCGGAAATCTCTGGCACCGTAAGCTTTGGTAAAGAGACCAAAGGCAAGCGTCGCCTGGTGATTACACCGACAGACAACTCAAGCTTGCCAGAGGGCTCTGATCACTACGAGGAGTTGATTCCGAAGTGGCGTCAGCTGTCGGTGTTTGAGGGTGAAACCGTCGAGAAGGGCGAAATCGTGTCCGAAGGACCACCCAGCCCCCACGACATTCTGCGGCTCAAGGGCATCCCAGCTTTGGCTGAGTACATCGTCAATGAGATTCAAGAGGTGTACCGCTTGCAGGGTGTGAAGATCAATGACAAGCACATCGAAGTCATTGTTCGTCAGATGCTGCGAAAAGTTGAAATCAGGGCGACGGGTGATTCCACTTTCATTAAGGGCGAGCAGGCGGAGTACACTGCGTTCCTTGAGGAGTGCGATCGTCTGGAGGCAGAAGGTCTCGTTTCTCCTACAGCCAGTCGCGAACTGCTGGGTATCACCAAGGCATCGCTGGCCACTGAGAGCTTCATCTCGGCGGCTTCTTTCCAGGAGACCACCCGTGTTCTGACCGAGGCGGCGGTGACCGGGAAGCGGGATTACCTGCGCGGTCTCAAGGAGAACGTGATTGTCGGCCGGCTGATTCCGGCGGGTACCGGTCTCGCTTATCATGAGGAGCGTCGTCGCAAGCAGTCCGAGGGCGATGAGCTCGTGCTGAGCATGTCTGACGAAGAGTTCAGCGAAAGCTTTGCTGAGGAGATGGAGCGTGCTGAAGCGACCGACGCGGTCGAGGACGCAGCAGAGGAATAGTCACAATGTAGCGTGCTTGACCGGTTTTTAGCCGGTCTATAGAATGCGCGCTCATTTTCGGGGCCTCGGCCCCGAAAACACCAATTGGAGCAAATGCTGAATGGCAACCATTAACCAGCTTGTGCGCAAGCCGCGCAAGCGCAAAGTCACCAAGAGCGGTGTTCCCGCGCTGCAGGCCTGCCCGCAACGTCGCGGCGTCTGCACACGCGTCTATACCACCACTCCCAAGAAGCCGAATTCGGCTTTGCGAAAGGTCTGCCGCGTGCGGCTCACCAACGGGTTTGAGGTGTCGTCGTACATTGGTGGTGAGGGCCATAACCTGCAGGAGCACAGTGTTGTACTCATTCGTGGCGGCCGTGTGAAGGATTTGCCCGGTGTGCGCTATCACACCGTGCGCGGCAGCCTCGATACCTCTGGCGTATCGGATCGTAAGCAAGGTCGATCCAAGTACGGAGCGAAGCGACCCAAGTAATAGCGGGTGCCTTCGGGCATCCACCTAGATGTCACATCGTTGACAGTAAGGCCGGTCCGCCAAGTGCTGTGTCCGGGAACCCTGAAGAGATAGGAAAGCCAACATGCCAAGAAGACGCGTTGTTGCCAAGCGTGAAGTTCTCCCTGATCCCAAATTTGGGAACTCCACTCTCGCTAAATTCATGAATCACGTCATGATCAGCGGCAAAAAGTCCGTTGCTGAGTCCATTGTGTATGGTGCTCTCGATATCGTTGAGGAGCGCACCAAGCGCGACCCCATCGAGGTGTTTGACGAGGCACTCGAAAATATCGCCCCCATGGTCGAGGTGAAGTCTCGCCGGGTGGGTGGTGCAACCTATCAGGTGCCGGTTGAAGTCCGACCCTCCCGCCGCGTGGCCTTGTCCATGCGCTGGTTGGTGGATTACGCCCGCAACCGTGGAGAGAAGTCCATGCGTCAGCGCCTGGCAGGTGAGATCGTCGATGCCTCGCAAGGCAAGGGTAATGCGGTGAAGAAGCGCGAAGACGTGCACCGTATGGCCGAAGCCAACAAGGCCTTCTCTCACTTCCGTTTCTAAACCCCAGTCTGCAAACCTTAATCTGAGGACACTGTCGTGGCTCGTAAGACTCCGATCAATCGTTACCGCAACATCGGTATTGTTGCCCACGTGGACGCGGGTAAAACCACGACCACCGAGCGCGTTCTGTTCTATACCGGCCTGTCTCACAAGATTGGTGAGGTGCATGACGGTGCCGCCACTATGGACTGGATGGAGCAGGAGCAGGAGCGTGGTATTACGATCACGTCAGCTGCGACCACCTGTTTCTGGCAGGGGATGCAGCAGCAGTTTGACCAGCACCGCGTCAATATCATCGATACCCCCGGGCACGTAGATTTCACCATTGAGGTGGAGCGCTCCCTTCGCGTTCTCGACGGCGCCGTTGTGGTGCTGTGTGGTTCCTCGGGTGTTCAGCCCCAGACCGAGACGGTGTGGCGTCAGGCCAACAAATACGAAGTGCCTCGCATGGTGTTCGTTAACAAGATGGACCGTGCCGGCGCAGACTTCGACATGGTGGTCAACCAGCTTCGTGATCGTTTGGGCTGTAACGCAGTCCCGATCCAGATGACTATTGGCGCAGAGGAAGACTTCAAGGGCGTGATTGATCTGATCAAGCAGAAGGCCATCATCTGGAGCGAAGACGATATGGGTATGACCTTCGAGTACGAAGACATCCCCGCCGATCTCGTTGATAAAGTCGCCGAGATGCGTGAGTACATGGTCGAGGCCGCTGCTGAGGCCAACGAAGAGCTGATGACCAAGTACCTTGATGAGGGCGAGCTCACCGAGGAAGAGATTAAAGAGGGTATTCGTATCCGTACTTTGGCGAACGAGATCGTGCCAATCCTCGGCGGGTCAGCGTTCAAGAACAAAGGCGTTCAGGCAGTACTGGATGCGGTTATTGAGTACCTGCCGTCTCCGACTGAGGTGAAGGCGATCGAGGGTACGCTCGAAGACGGCGAGACCGTCGTGGTGCGCCTGTCAGACGATAACGAGCCCTTTGCAGCCCTAGCTTTTAAGATTGCGACCGACCCCTTCGTCGGAACGTTGACCTTCTTCCGGGTGTACTCGGGCAAGCTGGAGTCGGGCACCGGCATCTATAACGCGGTGAAGCAGAAGAAAGAGCGCGTCGGCCGGATGGTGCAAATGCACTCCAACAGCCGTGAAGAAATCAAAGAAGTATTAGCAGGTGATATCGCCGCAGCCATTGGCCTCAAGGACGTGACGACAGGCGATACGCTATGCGACGCCGACAACATCGTGATTCTTGAGCGTATGGAGTTCCCCGAGCCGGTGATCTCGGTGGCGGTGGAGCCAAAGTCCAAGGCCGATCAAGAGAAGATGGGTATTGCGCTCGGCAAGTTGGCCCAGGAAGACCCCTCGTTCCGGGTGAAAACCGATGAGGAAACAGGCCAAACGATCATTTCTGGCATGGGCGAGCTGCACCTCGACATCATTGTCGACCGTATGCGCCGCGAATTTAGCGTTGAGGCGAACATTGGTAAGCCTCAGGTGGCCTATCGAGAGCGCATCACCACGACAACCGAGATCGAAGGCAAGTTTGTGCGCCAGTCGGGTGGTCGCGGCCAGTACGGCCACGTATGGGTCAAGTTTGAGCCTGCGGAAGACACCAGCGCCGAAGGTCTCGAGTTCGTCAACGAAATTGTCGGCGGCATCGTGCCCCGTGAGTACATCCCCGCCGTAAACAAAGGCATCGAAGAGCAGATGCAAAACGGCGTTTTGGCTGGGTACCCTCTGCTGGGTCTGAAGGCCACGCTGTATGACGGTTCATTCCACGATGTGGACTCAAGCGAAATGGCGTTCAAGATTGCCGCCAGCATGGCCACCAAAAAGCTGGCTGAAGTGGGCGGCGCAGAGCTGCTCGAGCCCATGATGCAGGTCGAAGTCGTGACACCTGAGGAAAACATGGGCGACGTCGTCGGCGACCTGAACCGCCGCCGCGGTCTGATCCAGGGCATGGATGAGAATGCCGCCGGCAAGATCGTTAACGCCGAGGTGCCGCTAGCCGAAATGTTTGGTTATGCAACGGACTTGCGTAGTGCGACACAAGGTCGGGCAACCTACACAATGGAATTTTCCAAATACGCACCTGCACCCAGCAACGTGGCGCAGGACATTATTTCTAAAAACCAGACGTCCTGATCGTCTGAACTTTTGAGGTGAAGGAAGATGGCAAAAGAGGCATTTGAGCGTTCGAAGCCCCACGTAAACGTGGGCACGATTGGACACGTAGACCACGGTAAGACGACGCTGACGGCGGCGTTGACGCGTGTTTGCTCTGAGGTATGGGGCGGCTCGGCGGTAGCGT
>JADHQF010000086.1 GCA_016778085.1 Luminiphilus sp.
AGCGCGAGGAGTTCGCGCGGGATCTGGAAATGAATTTAGCGGTGTCCCTCCCCAGCGTAGGGCGGTTCCGGATCAACATCTTCCGGCAGCGCAATGAGGTCAGTATCGTTGCCCGCTTCATTGTCATGGATATCCCGCAATGGCATGACCTCGGTCTCCCCGAGATTTTGACCGATCTCATCATGCGCAAGCGAGGCCTGATCCTGTTTGTCGGTGCCACGGGCTCAGGGAAATCCACCTCTCTGGCAGCCATGATCGACTATCGCAACAGCCACACCAGCGGGCATATCGTGACGATTGAAGACCCCGTCGAGTTTGTGCATCGGCATAAGAAGTCCATTGTGAATCAGCGCGAGGTCGGTGTAGACACCCGCAACTGGCACAACGCGCTGAAGAACACGCTGCGACAGGCGCCCGACGTCATACTCATCGGTGAGATCCGCGATCGGGAAACCATGGAGCACGCGATTTCCTTTGCCGAGACAGGGCACCTGTGTATCTCGACCTTGCATGCCAATAATGCCAATCAGGCTCTCGACCGCATCATCAACTTTTTCCCTGAGGAAAAGCGCCAACAGCTGTTGATGGACCTGTCACTGAACCTGCAGGCTTTTGTCTCGCAGCGCCTGATCCCCAATACAGAGGGTGGCCGTAGCGCAGCGGTTGAGGTGATGCTGGGCTCTCCAACCGTGAAGGAGTTGATCCTGCGGGGTGATATCGGTGGCCTCAAGGAAATCATGGAGAAGTCCAAAGACCGGGGGATGAAAACCTTTGATATGGCACTGTTCGACCTGTGTCAGGCTGGCGAGATTAGCGAGGAAGAGGCGTTGCGCAACGCAGATTCGGAGAACAACCTGCGCCTGCGCCTCAAGTTGGCGGGCGATCAGGGTACCGAGGGAGAGACAACGACCTTCAGTCTTGAGGACGAACAGATCTAGGCGGGGCCGGCCTGAAACTGGTTGAGTCGATCCTGGCCGGCATTGCCGGCGAGCGTCTCACGAAAGCTGGTTTTTCGCTCCAAAATATCCACCATGTCACGCTCTATCAGCGTCACCAGCTGGGGAACAGTGAGCTCTCTCAGTTTGATGCCCTCCCGGTTAGTGAAAATATAGCTGTCTTTATCGAGGTCTCTCACGGCAGCTCTGGCCATGATGGGAGGCTCCCGGTCGTGGAATCCCAGCCAGGTTCCAATCGGAATCTGCAGCTGCAGCACGGTTTTGGTATCGAAGAGTGGGTCCGCACTTAGCGTGCGATCGCCCCATTTTGACTGACTGGCCGTTAGCGCTTCGGACTGGCGCCGGGCTCGCTGCTCTGCCTCTCGCAGGCGCTGGGCGGCGGCCTCCCGTTCGCTGGCCAGCGTCACCGCGTCCTGCTCTGCCACCTGAGACGCTTGTTCACGAACTTTGGTTTGGGCCGCTTGCTGCGCAGCCAGCCACTCGCTTTTTGCTTCTGCAGCTTCGACCAGCGCGCGCGAAAAAGTTTCCCTCGTATCGAGTTGCGTCACCTCACCGGAGCGCAAGAGGTTGGCAAACTCGTCGACGCCGAGTCGCAATGCTCTGGCACCCGCAAAGTCCATGAACACGAGATAACTGTTGTGTCCGAACGCGCCGCTAAGACGCAGTCGGCGAGCTCCTTCCGGCTGCTGAATACGGTACCACTGTCCCTGTTCGATCCCCACCTCACTCAGGGAGGTGACGGTAGCCTTGGACCAGTACTCCGTCGATTGCCCGTCCAGCATGACGGGTGCCAGCGTTTTATCGGGGATCTGCTTTGAGGCATGCCGGAGCAGGAGATATTCGAGCATGTCGCCAGCGCTCTTCGCCCGCTCACTCGATAAACCGATCTGCTCCAACAACTTGCGAACGCGATGGGGAAGCTCGTCGCCGTTTGCAGCGGCTACTTTGGATTGTGTATCGGTATGCCCAAATAGCGCGACCAACTGCTCGGTGACCTCGCCATACTGTTGCCAGACGTCATTATCGGTGCCCAGATTTTTTGCCAAGGCGACGCCTGCCTCGAACCAATCTCCGCCGATGAATTCTGCCAGCTTGCCAGGGAAGGTGGCATTGCCGAGTTTTTGACTAACCTGTTCACCGACAGCTCGCCGCGCGACCGTGCTGGCCATTGCAGTCGCTTCGCGTTCGATCAGTCCTTCATCGAGACGCTCCAGCTGGCTGGAATATCCGCTGATCTTCTGTTCCAGCAGTTGCAGGGTGTGATCGACCGCAGGCTCGCTTGGAAAATCCTGCAGGCATCGCTGAATGACTTCGCCTAGGGCGTCGACCGCAGGTCGAGCGGTCTTACCTAGATCTGGAGACCAGCCCGCGAAGCCCTCATATAGCGCGTCGAGGAGACGGTGCAAGGCGTGAGCGCCCGGGGTGAAAAACCGATCCTCCGAACAGGCAAACGCTGCGGTCAGGGGTCTGACCTCCAGCAGCAACCGCGCCAGCTCTGGGTCGAGAGAATAGTGTGATTGCCAGCGCGCAAAGGCAGCATCGACCCAGTCCAGCACAGCAGCAGGTTCCGAGCCGACAAGCCCGCGGCCTTGATCTGCCAGCGCGCTCAGCAGTGTCTGATTTTCTGCTATCTGCAGCTTTGACAGCGCCTCGATCAGTGCCTCGCCCGTTAATCCTTCAGTTCGCGGTTGCAACGCGAAGGCTGCGCGAACCTCAACTTCGAGCGAGCGAGTCAGCACTAAATGACCATCATCCATGATGTCTCTTCTTCTGGCACTCACTGAGTGCGTGGTTGCGAGTAAATCGCCGTGCCTTGCTAGCCCTCCAGGCCAGCCGAGATTAACGCTTATCTGACAACAGCTTGTCGATAATACGCTCCAACTGGTTGAGATTATTACACTCTTTAGCTAGGTGACAGTGTCTTTTCACCAGTAACATTTCCGAATCGCCCGTGCCCCAGAGTCGTGTGGATTCCGGATTGAGCCAGATTAACTGCCTGGCCCGCGCCTTGATCTCTGCCAGGAGATCCAGCCTTGGATCGGCTTGGTTGTTTCGCGCGTCACCCAGCACAATCACCGTGGTCGCGCTATTCACCTCAGCGAGGGCCAGCTCGGAAAAATCCTGCAGCGCCCGGCCATAATCCGTCGCGCCCCCGTATTTCAGGTTCACCCGTTCGATCGCCTCCTCAACCGGCAGCGTGGCGAACAGGTCGCTCACCTCGCCAAGCGCCGCAGAAAAAGCGAAGCTTCGGGTACGTGGCAATACGTCTTGCACCGCATAGAGAAACATCAGCAAGAACTTGGCGTATGCCGCCACTGAACCACTGACGTCGCAGATCGCCATGATCTGAGGCCGCTTTCGCTCGATTTTGCGCCAGCGAGGATGAAAAGGGATGCCATCGGTAGGGATGGCCCGGCGCACCGTCTCCCCGACATGCAGTTTGCCTCGACGGTAGCGACGCCTGCGGCGGCCATGCCGCGCGGCGAGTTTGCGCGCCATGCGGTCCATCAATCGTTTGAGCCGGGCCATCTGGCTGTGATCCACGTTGCCGAGTTTCAGTTTCGACAGGGACTCGTCCAGCAGGTCCTCGGTGGCCGCACTCGCATGAATCAAATAGGCGCGCTCCACGCGATCACGCACCCGTTCACGGAGTTGCTCTCTCAGGGCTTGAACCGCTTCAAAGGCAGCGGGCTCGCTTTGTTCGAATTCGATAGCCGCCTCGCGCAGCGCTTCGTCACCCAGCGCGTCCAGTATTTTGCGCACGTATTGGCCCCGCTGGGTAAACAGCGAAATCTCCTCGACCTTGGCTTCTGCCGCGGCCGTCTCGATGGCAACGGACAGCGTGCTTTCATCCCGCGACTCGAGTGCATCAAAGAGCGAATTGCCACGCAGTCCATCCAGCGGATCCTCACCCGGGGCTGCCGGGTCTATCTGGGGCGCCTGCTCAGGCGGTTCTGCTAGAGATCCCTCTGGCTCGACATCTGACTGACCGCCCGCGGGTGGGCGCTCGGGGATGGGTTGAAAATAGTCGTCGAAGGCCGCCTCGAATACGCTCAACTCGTGGAGAGATTTTGCCAATGCGGCCGCGAGCCCGTTTTTGAGCAGGGACCGGTTCTGGTAGCCCACCAGCTCAGCGACCTCTATGGCATCGAGGGTATCGGCAGGCGAGACCGGAATCTTCTTCCCCCGCAGGTACTGCACAAAGGCCAGCAGCTGATCACTGCTTGCCGCGGCGCGTGCCGTATGGGGAGGGTCTACTGACAAGGTCAGCCTGCGGCGGCGGCCATCAATTTAGGTAACTGACCCTCGGCGATCTGAATATCTTCTTCATACTTGAGCAATACGTTGAGGGTGTCCCGAACCAATGAGCCATCCAGATCTTTAGCATGCAGCAACACCAGACTTTTGGCCCAATCCACTGTCTCCGAGATGGCCGGCGCTTTTTTGAGATCCAGAGAGCGGATGGCATGCACAAAGCGCACCAGTTGATCGGTCATGGATTGTGCGAGATCGGGTACCCGGCTGGCGACAATCCGCGCCTCCAGCTCGACAGAGGGGAAAGGGATGTGGAGATGCAGACACCGCCGCTTTAGCGCATCGGACAAGTCGCGGGTGTCGTTACTGGTCAGGAAAACCAGGGGTTTGGAGTGCGCCTGAATGGTACCGAGTTCCGGTATGGAAACCTGAAAATCTGACAGTACTTCCAGAAGTAGCGATTCAAACTCAAAGTCAGCTTTATCGATTTCATCGATGAGCAATACACCGCCGTTATCTGCTTCCATCGCCTTTAACAGCGGGCGCGATTCCAAAAACGCTTCGGAATAGAACACATCGCCAAACTCATGCAACCGGCTCATGGACTCGTTGAGACCCTTCGCACCATCGAGCACGTCCCCCAACTGTTCTTTCAGTAGCTGGGTGTACAGGAGCTGTTTGCCGTATTTCCACTCATAGAGTGCTTTGCTTTCGTCCAGCCCTTCATAGCACTGTAGTCGCACTAGGGGGCGGTCCACCACCATCGCACAAGTCTTGGCCAGCTCGGTTTTCCCCACGCCGGGAGGGCCTTCGATCAACACCGGTTTTTCAAGTGCGGCGGCCAGCCGAACGACAGTGGCGATGCGCGTTGTGCAGATATACCCCGCGGACTCGAAAGCCTGCTGGATTGCATCAATGTCGCTGAGGGCGGGGTAATGGGTATCGGACAAGGGACTCTCTCGATTTGGCTTATGCGGATTGGAACCCGTACTCAACCGCCGGTCGCATTCATAAAGCGCACGATCTGCGGTTCCTCGGGCTGGTCAAACACATGACGCTCGGGCTTAATGCTGAGGCTTTTAATAATAATGGTTTTAATCTCTTCATCAGTACTACCTGCGCGGAGCAGCCCTCTGATGTCGATAGACTCCTCGTTGCCAAGGCACATCAGCAGGCGGCCCTCGGCACTGATTCTCAATCTGTTGCACTGCGCGCAGAAGTTATGACTGTGCGGTGAAATAAAACCTACCTGGGTCTGGGAACCGGCGATCAGAAAATCCCGGGCCGGCCCGGCGGTATCCGAGGCGGTCATGGGTACCAGCGAAAAATGCTCCGCCAGCTCCCTCTGGAGCATGTCGGATGACACATAGGCCAAGGGCTTGCCGCCCACATTGACCTGCCCAAGGGGCATCTCCTCGATGAAGGCAATATGGATACCTTTTTCCAGTGCGTAGTGGGTGAGTGGCACCACCTCATCGCGATTCAGCCCGTCGAGGATCACCGCATTCAGCCGGATACGGTCGAACCCGCATTCCACGGCGCGGTCGATGCCCTGCAATACGGTGTCGAGATCGCCGATGCGAGTAATGGTCTTGAAACGCCCGGCCTGCAAGCTGTCGAGGCTGATGTTGATGGCTTTCACGCCGGCGTCGCGCAGGGCGTGAGCAGAGTCAGCAAGGTGGCTGCCGTTGGTGGTTAGCGCCAGGGTATCGAGATCCGATAAGGCGCCGAGCCCTTCAAACAGCTCATGAACGCCGCGTCGAATCAGCGGCTCACCCCCGGTGACGCGGATTTTCCGCACCCCCAGCTCGGTAAACAGCCGCGCGGTTCTAAGGAGCTCTTCGATGGTCAGCACCTCGGACCGAGGTAAAAATTCCATGGTCTCTGCCATGCAGTACTGGCAGCGAAAATCACAGCGGTCCGTCACTGACAGACGCAGGTAGGAAATCTGGCGATCGAAACGATCGATCAGCTGTGTCGGGCGATCAGAGGACATCAAAGGAGTTTACACAAGGGCGCGGGTTGGGGAGCATACAGCAGATGAACAGTATGACCTATCTGGACCCCAGAAAAACCGTATGGCCCGGGCTACTCACTGCGGCGATGCTGGCATGGTTGATGCAGTCAGGGGGGCAACCACCGTCGATCACGATTACCGCGGTCGTCGCCTGGTTGTGTATGGCCTGGTGGATCTTCGAGCCCATACCCATTCCCGTGACCTCGCTCTTGCCGATGGCGGTTTTTCCGGTCACGGGGGTATTGACTGCGGAGCAGGTTGGCGCCTCAGTCGGTTCGCCGCTGATCATTCTGTTGATGGGTGGTTTTCTTCTGTCCCGGGGCATGGAGAGCACGGGGGCGCACCATCGGGTGGCGCTGACTGTGGTCAATCTTGTCGGTGGGCAGCGACCACATCGGCTGGTACTGGGTTTCATGTTAGCCGGCGCGCTCCTGAGCATGTGGATCTCCAATACCGCCTCGGCGCTCATGCTGATGCCAGTCGCTTTGGCGGTGCTAGCTTCCTGCTCGGACCGGGGCCAACTGGCTGCACCGCTACTACTGGGTCTGGCCTGGTCCTGCAGTATCGGGGGTTTGGGAACGCCAATCGGCACGCCACCCAACCTCATTTTTATGCAAGTCTATGCCGAGAATACCGGCCAGACGATTAGCTTCAGTGAGTGGATGTCGTGGGGGGTGCCGGTCGTCGTGCTGCTGTTGCCTTTGGCATGGTGGTGGGTCACGCGCGCTTTGCCCCGGGAAATCGGCATTTCTCTGCCCGAAGTCGGGCCCTGGCGGAGCGCCGAAAGACGGGTGCTCATGATCTTCGCGCTAACCGCACTCGCCTGGATCACCCGGGCCGAGCCGTTCGGTGGATGGCAGGCATGGTTCGGCTTGCCTAATGCCAATGATGCCTCGGTCGCCTTGCTGGCCGTGTTGGCGCTTTTTATTGCTCGGGACAATCAAGGTGCACCATTAATCGAATGGCAGCAGGCGAGCCAGATTCCCTGGGGCGTGCTGTTGCTATTTGGCGGCGGCATTTGTCTTGCCAGAGCCTTCGTGGCGTCCGGCCTCAGTGCTCAGGTGGGCGACGCGCTGACATCGGTCGCGGCGTTGCCTGTCTATCTGATGATGCTGCTATTGGCTCTGGCGGTGACGTTTTTAACCGAGGCTACCTCCAATACCGCGACCACTGCGCTGTTGCTTCCCGTATTGGCTGCCGTAGCGCTTGCCGTTGAGCTGGATCCGCTGTGGTTGATGGTGCCGGCCGCAATGAGTGCCAGCTGCGCATTTATGCTGCCGGTGGCGACAGCACCCAATGCGGTTGTGTTCGGTAGCGGTGAGCTACCGATCCAACGCATGGTCAGAGAGGGATTCGTGTTGAACCTAATCGGGGCTGCGGTAATTGCCACCGTCGCTTGGGGAATGCTGGCCTAGCGAGTCAGTGATCTGATTGCCCGAGGCATCAGGGTGTTGAATCGTGCGCCACGCAGTCGCATGGCGCACGAGCGTCAGTAGATCTTAAAGCAGAGCCATCATGGTCTCTGCGGAGCTCACGTCGACGCCCGGGCCTTCCTCGATATTGAGGTGGGTCACCTTGCCGTCCTCTACGATCATCGCAAACCGCTGGCTGCGGGTCCCCAGACCAAACCCTGAACCGTCGAGCTCTAA
>JADHQF010000087.1 GCA_016778085.1 Luminiphilus sp.
ACATCAGCAGTGAGTACGTCGCAGCCGGTTTCTGTCACCGCCACGTCGTCTTCAATACGAATGCCAATGCCGCGCCAGCGCTTAGCGACCTTGGTGTTGTCGGCCGCAATATAAATACCGGGCTCAATAGTCAGCACCATCCCTGGCTCGAGCTGCCGCCAGCGTCCGTCGATGCGGTAGTCGCCCACATCGTGCACGTCGAGGCCCAGCCAGTGACCTGCGCGATGCATGTAAAAGTCCCGGTAGGCCTCTGCCTTGATCAACTCCCGCTCCTTTCCCTTCAGCAGCCCCAGCTTAATGAGGCCCCGTGTGATCACGCGCACCGTGGCATCGTGGGGCTGATTCCAGGTGTTGCCCGGGCGCACCTTGGCAATCGCGGCACGCTGTGCCTCGAGTACCACGTCATATATCGCCCTCTGTTCTGGAGAAAATTGGCCGCTGACCGGGAAGGTTCGTGTGATGTCGGCTGCGTAGCCCTGATATTCGCAACCGGCATCAATCAGCACCAGATCGCCGGCCTTCATCCGCGACGCGTTTTCGGTGTAATGCAACACGCAGGCATTAGCGCCCGATCCAACAATGGAGTTATAGGCTGGAAATCGCGCACCATGCTCTGAAAATGTGTGCTGAATCGCCGCCTCAAGATGGTACTCGTATCGCCCGGGCTGACACTCCTGCATGGCCCGCACATGTGCCGCCGCGCTGATTTCCCCCGCCTTTCTCATGACGCGAATTTCCGCTGCAGATTTGATCAGGCGCTGCTCGTGTAACAGAAAAGCCAGATCGGTAAAGTCAGCCGGTGGCGCCGCTCCGGAGCGCACCAGCCTGCGGATCTGGTTCACCCACCCCATCACGCGTTGGTCAAACACATCGTCGTGACCCATGGAGTAATAAATGCGTTGCGTGCCCTCGATCAAGCCGGGGAGGATTTCGTCGAGGTCGTCTATCGGAAAGGCGTCATCAACGCCGAGATAGGCAACCGCACCCTCCGGGCCAAGGCGGTAGCCGTTCCACAGCTCCATTTCCGGGTCACGCTCTCTGCAGAACAAGACAACTTGACCCTGTCGACGTCCGGGCACCAACACAAGCACTGCATCCGGCTCTTCAAAGCCTGTGAGATAGAACAAATCACTATTCTGGCGGAAGGGATACTCCGTATCGCGGCTGCGGGTCACCTCGCGCGCACCGGGAATGATCGCAATGCTCTGGCGATCCATCATCGCCATCAGTTTCTTGCGGCGGCGGGTAAATTCAGCTTTGGAGATTTTCACTGTTGCCTTCCTGTAAAGATTGCGCCTCATTGACGACGTTAATCGCCGCAAAGCGAATGTATTCGATGATGTCTTCGAGTTGGTGCTCTGCGTCTTCAGAATCGCCCTCCTCGGTGTCGACCTGGGCAATCGCCGCCATATCCTTGAGCGCCTCAGCAGTCATGGTCGGGATGGGTTCACCCGCCGCCTCTCTCAGCGTAATGCCCTGAGTAAATCCCGATAAGAACCCCCGGCTCCATTCAGAAATCGACAGCAGACGCTCCTCCAGTGAGCCGTCGTCCTCCGGCAGCAAGGGCTGAAAGGTATAGTCAGCATCCTGTATCGCCGACAAGGTCGCCAGGCTCAGGCGAGAGACAAAATCGACAAGGTCACCCGTGAGATCAATGGCAAGCGCTTTCTCCAACGCAGCAACCGTCGCCGAAAAATGCTGTTCCGTATGCGGGCTGAATCCGGCCCCTAGCAAACCGGCCATCGCACCATGCAGCGCAGAGGGATTCACTGTCAGGCCGGCGTTGAAAAGACTATCCGCCGCATCTTCCCAGGACGGCATATCTTCAAAGGCGCCAAGTGCATCAAGAAACACGGTGAGAACGTCCTCGGTTGAAATGAACAACAGGCTGTGAACATTGAGCCGCGCTGACTCGGATCCAACCGGCCAGCAGACAGATCGCATTGACCCAGCGAAACAACGGGCATTATAGTGCTGGCTTGCTCCTAACGCAGTGTACCTTCCGTGGCTGACAACCTCATCCAGGCGCTAGAAAAAAAAGTAAACGACCTGATCGAACTCAGCCGCGAGTTGAATCGTGAAAATCGCGCTCTGAAGCTTCGTGCCGCAGAACTGCAAAGAGAGCGCAGAGAGCTGCTGGAGCGACAACGACTTGCCAGCGAACACGTAGAGAATTCGCTTGCCAGACTGCGCTCTTTGGATGGTAGCGCGTGAGTCGGCCCAACACCGTCAGCGTCGATATCCTCGACAAGGAATATCAGGTGGCGTGCCCTCCCGACGAGGAAGCCGGTTTGACTCAGGCGGCACGATATCTGGATCAGCACATGCGCGATATTCGCTCAACCGGCAAGGTCATCGGGCTAGAGCGCGTTGCCATTATGGCGGCGTTGAATATTAGCCACGAACTGCTGGCGCTAAAAACCGGAGACAACCCCATCGAGACCAGTGAGGAGCAGGAGCGACTTTCCGCGCTGAACAGTCAGCTCGATGAGGTGCTTTACCAACTCCGACAACTTGAGATTAACTGAACCTCTCATTGGGCTATACTGGGACCGGCCTGAAGTATTCGCCAGACGATTTGTCCTCGAGCCGATAATGCAGTACCCGGAGGTCACTTCCGCGACTGTTGAGCAAGCCTGGCCAGAACCGGGAAGCCTGAAGTCGCGCAGTGGTCACCACCTTGAGCCGCAAGGGTTCAAGGGCCTATTCGTCAGCGGTACCGCGGGTCATTTTTTTTCCGCTCCCCTCGTTCCTCGAACATCTACACATCAATGCAGCCGTCATGACCGGCACCTCTGACACGGCGCTGGAAAAACGCAGTCTGCGACGACGCCTGCGGTCAGACCGAGATGCATTGACTGCGGCCCAGCGGGCCGACTGCGCGAAACACGCCCTAAAGCATCTGGTTACTTGGGGGCCCTGGACCACAGCCACACTGATTGGCAGCTATCTGCCACATGAATCGGAATTTGATCCCACGCTTTTGGCGCAGGCAGCGCGCGCTCGAGGTGCTGACATTGTCTGCCCGCGGGTGAATGGCAAATTCATGTCATTTCACGATTGGCAGGTGGGTGACGGTACGGAGGAAACCATTGGCGGCGTTCTGCAGCCGCTGGCAGGGGCCCCGGTTGTCGATGCGGCCACCATTGATCTGTTCCTGACGCCCCTGTTGGGGTGCGGCGATAGTGGTATGCGGCTGGGGTACGGCGGCGGCTTTTACGACCGACTGTTTGCGCAGGTTGGTGGTCTCAGACTAGGAGTGGGTTTTGCGCTGCAGCGCGTGAGTGATTGGGAGAGCGAAGCCCACGATCAGCGACTGGACGGGTTTTTAAGCGAGGAAGGCCTGACCTTGTTCGAATAAATTCAGGGGGGCCTTCGACTTGGTTAATGAGAGGACAGGCATGCTACCCAAAATCTAAATTTGCTCTGCTGGGCCAAGGTATTCGCGGTAAGCGGGGTTGTCGGTCTCCTCCCAAAAACGGTATCCCAACCGGTTCAACGCTTTTCTCAAGGCGGCACGTTTGCCCTCGGGCACCTGCATGCCCACCAGAATGCGCCCGAAAGCAGCACCGTGATTTCGGTAATGGAACAGTGAAATACTGTATTCGTTGCCAAGCACTGTAAGGAACTGGAGCAGGCTGCCGGGCCGCTCAGGAAACTCCACCCGAAAAACCATCTCATCACTGATGTCCTCGGAGAGGCGTCCGCCCACCATATGCCTCAGGTGCAACTTAGCCGTCTCGTTATCGGTCATATCCAACACCCGATAACCCTTTTCTCTCAGCGCATCCTGCAAGGCATCGAGACTGTCATCCCCCGGCGTGACGGTCAGACCCACAAACACTCTCGCCTCGGCAGCGGTCTCGTATCGGTAGTTGAACTCGGTCACATTGCGCTTGCCGATGGCATGACAAAAAGCCTTGAAGGCACCGGGCCGCTCGGGGATCGTCACACTGAGCACCGCTTCGCGCCGCTCACCAATCTCTGTCCGCTCTGAAATGTAGCGCAGCCGATCGAAGTTGGTATTGGCACCGCTGACGGTCGCCGCCATCGAAGCGCCCTTCACATCGTGCTCCGCCGAGTACTTCTTCATGCCGGCTACCGCCAGCGCGCCCGCCGGCTCGGCAATCGCACGGGTATCCTCGAAAATGTCTTTCACTGCGGCACAGATTTCATCGGTGCTCACCGTGATCACGTCATCAACGCACTCGCGAATGAGCCGAAAAGTCTCCTTACCGACCTGTGCCACGGCGCAACCATCGGCGAAAAGCCCCACCTCGCGCAGCGTGACGCGACGACCTTTTGCCAAGGCAGCCTGAACACAGGCAGCGTCCTCCGGCTCCACGCCGATAATCCGGGTGTGTGGCCAGACATACCGCAAATAGGCCGCCATGCCGGCCAGCAATCCGCCGCCGCCGCAACAGACAAACACATAGTCCAGCGGCTGCTGGGCTTGTCTTACCATCTCAACGGCCACTGTACCCTGGCCGGCAATCACGTCGGGGTCATCAAAGGGGTGAATAAAGGTGAAGCCTTCCGATTCTGTTAGCGCCCGGGCGCGCACAGCGGCCTCATCAAAAGAGTCACCATGCATCACCACTTTAGCGCCCAGCGCCTTAACCGCATCCACCTTGATCAGGGGCGTGGTGACGGGCATGACGATCGTTGCTTTAATCCCCAGCTTAGCAGCCGCTAGCGCGACGCCTTGCGCGTGATTGCCAGCCGAAGCGGCCACGACGCCGGCGGCTCGGGCGGCTTCGTCGAGGTTAACCATCTTGTTATAGGCGCCACGACACTTGAAGGAAAAGACAGGCTGCAAGTCCTCCCGCTTCAGGAAGGCCTGATTGCCCAGACGCGCGGATAACAGCGGCGCGGCATCCAAAGGCGTCTCCCGCGCTACGTCGTAGACCTGCGCGTTGAGAATGCGTTTGATGTAGGACTGTGCCATCTGCTCAGTGTGCCGCCGAAAAACCCGAGATCATACGGCCTAGGGGCCGGTAACACACGGTCGGTACTTGGCAAAATGCCCACTCAGCGCGTGATGGGGGCCCACACTATGCGGCGTAGCGCGCCTGCATATCGGCGAGTGACAGCGGCTGAATTTTGGATGCATTGCCCGCGGTGCCGAACGCCTCATATCGATCAACACAAATCACTTTCATGGCCTCAAGGCTGGCGGCCAGGTATTTGCGTGGGTCAAATTCAGCGGGGTGCTCTGCCAGAAAACGTCGAATCGATCCTGTGGAGGCGAGCCGCAAATCGGTGTCGATGTTGACCTTCCGCACCCCATGCTTAATCCCCTCAACCACCTGCTCAACGGGCACGCCATAGGTTTCGGGAATCTCGCCTCCGAATTCATTGATCACCGCCAACCAGTCCTGCGGGACAGCTGACGAGCCGTGCATCACAAGATGCGTGTTGGGAATACGGGAGTGAATGGCCTTGATGCGATCCATCGCCAGAATATCGCCTGTTGGCGGACGCGTGAACTTGTAGGCGCCGTGGCTCGTGCCACAGGCAATTGCCAGGGCGTCTACACCGGTGTCCGCAACAAATTGCGCTGCCTCTTCTGGATCGGTCAGCAGCTGGTCGTGACTGAGTTTGCCTGCAGCGCCAATACCGTCCTCTTCACCCGCCTCTCCGGTTTCCAGTGAACCGAGACAGCCAATCTCCCCCTCAACCGAAACGCCACACGCATGTGCCATGTCCACAACTCGGCGGGTCACACCGGCGTTGTAGTCATAATCCATGGGCGTTTTACCGTCCTCCCCGAGGGAACCATCCATCATCACGGAGCTGAATCCGAGCTGGATAGAGCGCTGGCATACGCCGGGCGAGGTACCGTGATCCTGGTGTACTACGACCGGGACATGAGGAAACTCGGCCATGGCCGCCTCCATCAGTGCCCGGAGAAACGGCGCGCCCGCGTATTTTCTTGCGCCGGCACTCGCCTGCATGATCACCGGCGAATCGGTCTGGTCGGCAGCCTCCATAATGGCGCGCGTCTGCTCAAGATTATTGACGTTGAACGCCGGCACGCCGTAACCGTGCTCAGCGGCATGGTCCAATAATTGCCTCAAGCTGATCAGTGCCATGTGTGGTCCCTCTTGTGTCGTATTTGGCGCTGGCTTATCGACCGTTGCGCTCGTTCACCTATGCGCGGGCTTTCAATGCTGCAACCGCCGGTAGTTCCTTGCCCTCAACATACTCCAGAAAAGCGCCGCCGCCCGTGGAGATATAGGATACCGCGTCGGCCACGCCAAACTGATCGATGGCGGCGAGCGTGTCGCCGCCGCCCGCCAGAGAAAAAGCGTCGCTCGATGCGATAGCCTCCGCCAGCACCTGCGTGCCGTTGGCAAAGGCCTCCTGCTCAAAGACACCGAGCGGGCCGTTCCATAAAATCGTTGCCGCTTGCCGAATGCGCTCTGCTATACCTGCGGCCGTCTTCGGGCCAACATCCAGAATCATATCCTGCTCCGTCACCTCCGCGGCGAGCTTCACCTGAGCTCGGTGACCCTCGTCGATGCCCGGCGCCACCACCACATCGAGGGGCAGGGGAATATCGACCTTATCCATGAGCCGCCGGGCTGTCTCAATCAGATCCCATTCACACAGTGACTGGCCTACCGGATATCCGGCGGCCGCGAGGAAGGTGTTGGCGATACCTCCGCCCACGACCAGACTGTCACACCGCTTGGAGAGCTGATCCAGCACCTCCAGCTTGGTCGATACCTTGGAGCCGCCAACAACCGCGAGCATCGGTTTTTGCGCCCCGGTGAGCGCGCGCTCCAGCGCCGTCAGTTCAGCATGGAGCAGGGGCCCCGCACAGGCCACTGGGGCACTATGCACCACGCCGTGGGTTGAGGCCTGAGCCCGATGTGCCGTACCAAAGGCATCCATTACAAACACGTCACACAGCGACGCGTAATCAGCAGACAGCGAAGCATCGTCTGCTGCTTCACCAATATTGAAACGCACATTCTCCAGCAGCACGACATCGCCCGGCAGCGGCGCAACCTGTCGCCATTCGGTCGCCAACAACACATCGCGCCCGAGGAGTTCAGCCAGTCGTCGAGCAATGGGCGCCATAGACGCATCCTCGCTCCATTCGCCCTCCGTTGGACGGCCAAGATGAGACATCACAATGACTGCCGCACCTTGCTCAAGCGCCGCCAGTATCGAGGGCGCCGCCGCGCGCAATCTCGCGTCGTTAGCGATCTCACCCTCCCGCAAAGGCACGTTCAAATCCTCTCTGATCAGCACACGGCGACCGGTGAGATCGAGCTCACTCATCAATCTCACTGTGTGCCCTCCGCCGCCGAAGGCCGGGAAGCGCTGATGAGCTGCTCCCATGCCAGTGCCACATCGATCATGCGGCTGGCATAGGCCCACTCGTTGTCGAACCAAATCAAGATTTTCGCGAGTCGGCCTGCCGCCACCTGTGTCTGCTGAGCATCGACGATCGCCGACGCCGCTTCCCCGGCGAAGTCACAGGAGGCCAAGGGCTCGAGGGAATAGTCCAATACACCCGACAAGCTTCCCTCTGCCGCTTCTCGGAGTGAGGCATTGACGCTCTCAATGTCGCAGGCCCGCTCCGTCGCCACCGTTAACTCGATCGCCGACACCTTGGTTGTGGGAACCCGGAGCGCGTGGGCAGACAGCTTACCGGCCAGCGCCGGCAATATGCGCTCTATGCCGACCGCCAGCCC
>JADHQF010000088.1 GCA_016778085.1 Luminiphilus sp.
ACCTTTCGACTCTCGCTCGAGGAGCCGGTCGCAGGGAGCGTCTATTCAGGGGTGGGCAACCTGCGTGGCTGGTCTGTTGCAACCGTGGGGATCGACCGTATCGAGATCTGGTTCGATGGCGTTTACGCGTTTGACGCGCCCTATGGGGGCGCGCGAGGTGACGTGGGAAATATTTTCCCGGACATTGATAACTCTTCGCAGTCCGGTTTCTCGCTCGCCTGGAACTACAGCAATATGGCCCCAGGTGAGCACGTCATCACGGCGCGGGCCTATAACCAAAATGGCCAATTTACAGAGAGCAGCTCGACGTTCACGGTAACGCGCTTTCACAAGCCGTTCTTGGGCGCTGGGGATCAGGTAGACCTGTCGGAAGCACAGTGCTCGGTCTCTGATAGCCAGATTTCCCTAGGTGACGCCGTGATGGATGGCAAGGTCTATGACATCTTGTTGGACTGGCGCACAGCGGCTCAAGATTTCCAGATTATTGAGATCCGCTAGCCCTGATTGATCGTCGCCCGAGGCGCCCTATGGTTGGGCGTTGTCGGCGGGCCACAGTCTGAGTACGGGCGCCGCCGCGCCTCCCGATGCCAGTTTTTGACGAAGCGCGTTTCGCTCAGGCTGTAAGGCGGCGCGCGCTTTTTCACGCACCACTCCGTAGCCTCTGAGTTTTTCGGGAAGCTGGGCCAAATGGTGCGCGTCACCTTTGCACTGGGTGTTGAGATGACCTCGGATCAGGTCAAGATCGTCGAGATAGTTATCGAGGTCCGACCGGGCCGACCGGCGTTCAGCGGTCAATGTGAAGAGATCGAGCGGCGTATTACGGAGTCGGCGTAATGCAGCGAGCAATCTGAAAACGATCATCATCCAGCCGCCCAAGGCTCTCTTTCTGATACGGCCCGTTAAGTGATCGATGCGGCTGAGAATGGGCGGCGCCAGATGGAATTGCAGGCGGTACCCGGGCTCAAATTGGGCTTCGAGCTGCGCGCGAAACGCATCACTCGAAAACAGGCGGGCGACTTCATATTCATCTTTGATGGCCATCAAGCGGTAGAGTTGCTTGGCGACGACATGGGTAATCGACCCAGAATGGCTGGCTTGGGGGTCTTGTTGCCGGATGGTTTCTACTCGGTGTCGATAGGACTTGGCAAGCGACTCTGACTGATATGACACCAATCGACGCGCGCGATCATCAATGAGCTCGTCCAGCCCTATCGTTTCTGCCGGCTCATTTTTATGGAGGCTTTGATCGGAGGGCTCGAGCAAGGCCAGCACCTTCTCTGGCCAGACGGCGAAGCGACATCCCATGATGAACGCTGTTTGATTCCCCTCTATCTCCACCCCGTTGAGCGCAATGGCGGCGTTCAGTGCCTCGGCGCTGACGGGTACCTTGCCCAATTGATGTGCGATACCGAGCAGGAATAGATTGGCATAGATTGAGTCGCCCAAGAGTCGTGATGCCACCAGACTGGCGTCAACAAACGTCACTTGGTCGTTACTGCATTGCTCGAGAATATGGGCTCGCAGAGCGGCAGTGGGCAGCTGTGCATCAGGGTCATGTATGAAAGCCGCAGTGGGTTGTTCCGCGTCATTGATGATTGCGTAGGTCCTGCCCTCGGCGGTTTTCCCCATCGTCTCGTAGCTGGCGCTGACCACCAGATCACACCCAATCAGCAGGTCGGCCTCTCCGGCGGGTACTCTGACGGCCTTGATATCAGTTTGCTGCGGCGCCACTCTCGCATGACTCACAACGGCGCCAAATTTCTGCGCCAGCCCCGTTTGATTCAGCGTCGCGCAGCCTTTCCCCTCAATGTGGGCGGCCATGGCGACTAACGCCGTCACGGTGAGCACGCCGGTGCCACCCACACCCGATACAACCATGTTCCATGGCTGGGACAGCTTGAGGGTTTCGGCGGGCGGGAGCGGCGGGAACAGCACCTGCGGGCTGTCAGCGCGAGGAGATTTCTTGAGTTTCGCGTCGATCACCGAGACGAAGCTTGGGCAAAATCCTTTCACACAGCTGTAATCGAGATTGCAGGCTGATTGATTGATTTGACGCTTTCTCCCCAGCGCCGTCTCCTTAGGCATGATCGATAGACAGTTCGATTGCACGCCGCAGTCACCGCAGCCTTCGCACACCTCGTCGTTGATGAAGATGCGACGCGCCGCCTCTTTTTGAGGCAGCCTTTTTAGTTTGCGTCGCTTTTCGGCCGCACAGGGTTGCTGGTAAATAATGACCGAGCACCCCTCAACCTCCCGAAGTGCTCTTTGCACGGCATCAAGATCATCGCGATGGTCGAGGGTGAGGCCCTGAATTTGCTCAAATTGTCCGCGATGGTGTTGCGGCTGATCAGACACCAGCGCGATGCGATGGACGCCCTCGCCTCTCAACTGTTGGATCAGATTTTTGACCGTGAGTTGACCGTCAAGGGGTTGCCCTCCGGTCATGGCGACGGCTTCGTTCAGCAGAATTTTGTAGGTGATGTTGACGCCGGCCGCGATGGCGGCACGGATCGCCAGAATTCCGGAGTGAAAATAAGTGCCATCCCCCAGGTTTTGGAAGACGTGCTGAGTGTTGGTAAAGGGTGCCTGACCCAGCCAGGTGACACCCTCGCCACCCATCTGGGCAAAGGTGTGGGTGTTTCGGTCAGGCATCCACGTTGCCATGTAGTGGCAGCCAATACCCCCCATCGCATGACTGCCGTCGGGCACTTTGGTCGAGGTGTTATGGGGGCATCCCGAGCAAAAATGTGGAGCGCGTGCGGCGGGGGACTGGTTCGCGGTCAGCGCGCGTTCCTTCTGCTCGATCCAGGCAATACGAGACTCCAGATCCGCACTGGTGAAAAAGCGTCGCAGACGACTGGCTATGGCCAGCGCGACCATAGCGGGAGTGAGCTCGCCAGTATTGGGCACCAGATCGGCGCCACGTTCGTCGAATTCCCCGACTACGATAGGGCGCGCTGCGACCGGATAGTTGTAGAGCTGTGATGTCAGCTGGTCCTCGATCACAGACCGTTTCTCTTCGACAACGAGCACTTCCTCGAGCCCTTCGGCAAATTGGTGAATGCCCTCGGGCTCCAGGGGCCAAGGCATACCCACTTTGAACACGCGGATACCGATGGCTGCTGCGAGCTCCTGATCAATCCCCATGTCCTCCAGCGCCTGCATCACGTCGAGATAGGCTTTGCCCGAAGTCACAATCCCCAGCCGGGGATTCGGGCTGTCTATCACCACATGGTTCAATCCATTGACGCGCGCAAATTCTCGCGCCGCATAAATCTTGAACTTGTTGAGTCGTCTCTCCTGCTCCAGCGGCTGATCGGGCCAGCGCGCATGCACGCCCTCTGCGGGCAGCTGAAAATCCTCGGGGATCAGAATGCTGACGCGGGACGGATCGATATCCGCTGAAATCGCGGAGTCCATATTCTCGGTAATAGCCTTGAGGCCCACCCAGCAGCCGCAGTATCGAGACAGTTCCCAACCAAAAATACCGAGATCGAGAACCTCCTGAACATCGGCGGGCGCCAGCACGGGAATTGAGGCTCCCATGAACATGTGTTCTGACTGATGTGGCAGCGTGGAAGATTTGCAGGCGTGGTCGTCGCCGGCGACTGCCAACACGCCGCCATAGCGGCTGGTGCCAAAGGCATTGGCATGCTTGAACACGTCCATGCTGCGGTCTACGCCGGGCCCCTTGCCGTACCACATGCCGAAGACCCCGTCGTAACGAGCTTCGGGGAAGAGGGTGGTCTGCTGACTGCCCCAGACGGCGGTGGCGGCAAGCTCCTCGTTGATGCCCGGCTGAAAGTGGATGTGGTGACGCTCGAGAAAGGATTGCGCCTTCCACATGGCCTGATCGACCCCCCCAAGCGGGCTGCCTCGATATCCGGAGACGAACCCTGCCGTATTGAGCCCCCTCGCGGCATCCCGCTGGTGCTGCAGCATCGGCAGTCTTACCAACGCTTCAATGCCCGTCATATAGGCCCGGGTTTGGTCTAGGGCGTATTTATCGTCCAGCGATACGGCTTTGAGAAAAGATGCTTCGGCCTGCCCCATGACGCCCTCTAACGGTAATGGTTAGCAGAACATAGTGTGGCCGAGACCGAGAGGTATTCGTATTCGATTTGTGGCCTTTATCGGATTTTAGTGGGATATTTAGTCCTATAAAGAAACATAAGAGAATAAAAATGCCATGAATTTACAGAAAATCGATATTCAGATCCTCGGGGCGCTGCAGCGCGACGCCACTATTTCTACCGCTGATCTTGCCACGCAGGTCCACCTCTCCCAGTCCCCCTGTTGGCGCCGGGTGAACAAGTTGGAGGAGGCCGGCGTGATTGATCGACGGGTCGCCTTGCTGGATCGCCAAAAGCTGGGGTTGGAGGTAGTGGTGTTCGCCACCGTCAATCTGAACCAGGTGGGGAAACAGAATTTGCTCGCTTTCGAGCGCAGCGTGGAGTGCCATCCCGAAGTGGTGGAGTGCTACACCATGGCGGGGATCTGGGACTATGTGCTCAAAATTGTGTGCCGCGACATCCGGCACTACGAGGATTTTGTGCGCAACACTTTGTCGGCGTCAGATGCGATTCGGGAACTGCACTCTCACATTGCCGTGACAGAGATCAAGAATACGACCGAGCTGACGTTGCTGATGGAATCCGAATAAAGGGGCGATGACATCCTTAAAACGCGGGGGACAGCATCCACGCTAGAAGTGTCAAATAGCTAGACCGGGAATGACTGCCGCGATGATTCAGGATGCGTCATGCGGTCTGAGAAACCAGCACAATGCCTCGGCCTGACTGGGCCAAGGTGTCTTGTGATGCGCCTCTGCGGCCTGCAGGTGATGATGATGCGGTGCGCCACTCGACAGTGCTTGCTCGGCAATGTCCAGAAGCTCGACTGGCGAAGCGCAACTCGCCGAGAGCGCCTTCGGGGGGTCAGCCAGCATGAAGTCATCCAGCGAGGCGGGCGGCGCTTCCTGAAACTCGCGGTGTTGCCATAACCCTGTTTTGGTATCGAGGGTATAAGAAGGCAACAGTCTGCTGCCCCATCTCGCAATCAGCGTCATCGCACGTAACACGTAATCAACTTCCTCTTCGTTGCTCAGCCAGTGGAGATTGAATCTCACCCAACCCGGACGCAGACAGCCAAAGCCGCGCGTTACCTCGGCAGCCAGTGCCTCGGAGTGCTCGGGTGTCAGATCCAGCAAAGTATGGCCGTAGGGCCCGGCGCATGAGCAACCGCCCCTCGCTTGGATACCAAACAGATCATTGAGCAACCGCACCACAAATCCGTAATGCAGTTCTCCTTCGTCTGATCGAAAGCGCAGCGAGAAAATAGGCAACCGCTTAGCAATGGCAGGTCCGAGCAGTTCAAGACCTGGAGCTGCCTGAAGCTGTGCTTCGGCCTTCTCGACATGCTGCTTCTCTCTCTTGGCGATGACGTCATAGCCCACCTGTTTGGGAATGCTGATCGCCATGGCGCCGCGAATGGATTCGATAATGCCGGGTGTGCCGCCCTCCTCCCGATGCTCGGGTTCCGGATGCCACTCGTGCCAGTCAGGTGTGACATAACGTACCGTGCCGCCGCCGATTTGGGAGGGCACCGTGTTGTTCAGTAGGTGTCGCTTGACTGCCAACACCCCGCTGCTCCCGGGGCCACCGATGAATTTATGGGGCGAGAAAAAAACCGCATCAAGCGGAGCGTCCTCTCGATTCATGTTGATGGGCAGATAGGGCGCTCCGGCGGCGTAGTCCCAGATGGCGAGTGCCCCGTGTTGTTTGAGAATCTGTGTAATGGCATGAACATCTGACTGAATGCCGGTCACATTGGAGGCCGCAGAAAAACTCCCTATGACGAGGGAACGGTTCTGGTGCTGTCGGAGTGTCTCGGTGAGTGCTCGTTGATCGATACTTCCCGCAGGGTCGAGCGGTATTCGAATCACATCGGCTGCGGTCTCGCGCCAAGGCAGCTCATTGGAGTGATGCTCGAAGGGGCCAACGAGTACCAGCGCACGGGTGGGCGCTTCATCCGAGGAGCCAGATGGTTGGGTGTCACCTGATTTCAGACCGAGCAGATGCACCAGCGTGTTCACGGCACCGGTCGCACCGGATCCACAAAAGATCAGTGCATCTTCGGGGCCCGCGTTAATCACATCTTTGATCGTCTGCCGCGCCCACTCCCTGAGCTGCCCTGTGTGGCGCCCGGTATGAGACGCCTCCGAGTGTGTGTTGGCGTAATGGGGTAACACCTCGCGGGCAATTGCGTCTTCGATTGAGGCCAGACTCCGACCACTGGCGGTGTGATCGCAGTAGAGCAGAGGCCGCTCGCCAAAGGGCGTGTGTAGGGTTGTGTCTCGCCCAATGACTTGCTCCCGCAGTCTGTCGACCAGTTGCTCTGGGTCACTGCAGGGCGCTTTTTGAGGACTGGTGGGAAGGGGTGCAGGCATCACGGACTGTTCAGAAATTCCACTTTGTCATCTTGTGGCAGAAGCTGCGCGCCATGTGTGCAATGTGGGTTTGGCACATCCCACACAATGCACATAATGTGTGATTAAATGGAAAATATTGAATAATTCGTGCAAAGAGAGGCCTTATGGCGCAATCAGAGTCCATAGATTCACTGGATCGGAAGCTACTCCGCGCCCTGCAGCGTGACAGCGCGGAGCCCATGTCAGATCTGGCGGAACGGTGCGGGCTGTCGCGATCGGCATGTAGCCGCCGCATAGCCCGCCTGGCGGAGGCGGGAGTGATCGAGCGGTCGGTTGCGTTGCTATCGCAGAGCAAGCTGGGACTGGGCCTGACGGTGTTTATCGCCATCAAAACCAATCAACACAACGCGGTCTGGTCCAGCCAGTTCCAGCGCGTCGTTGAACAGCTACCGGGCATTCTTGAGGTGCATCGTTTGGGCGGCGATATCGACTATCTGGTGAAAGCCGTGGTGCCCGATATGCCCGGTTACGACGCGCTCTACCAGCAACTGATCAAGGCTGACCTCTTCGACGTCAGCGCGAGCTTTGTCATGGAGACCATGAAAAGCACCACCGAATTGCCTCTTTGAACGCCTGACAAATGGCGCTGACGCGCTTTCGAGGCGACGACGCTGATCCTCTGACCTGTTTCTGGTGCTACACAATAGGCGCCGAAAACGTGAGTCGAATGTGGGAGCCGGATGGCAACTAGTCAGCCCCAAAACGCATAGATTTATACCAATTAGGCCTGTTCAGCCTGCGTTTTAGAGGTTATTTTTACAAAGACTCTGTTAATCTTTGTCCGGACATAACAAGAAACCAGTCCTGTCAGCGGTTTTGTGCCATTTAGCAGGCTTTGAAATTTTCATAACGATCATAAATAAATATTAACGAGGGAACCCATGAGTACGATTCGTAATGCTTCAATACTCGCTGTCGCGGTGTCGATGGCCATCTCGGGCCAGGTCAACGCGCAGCGATCAACAACCACAGAAATCGAAGAAGTGGTGGTCACCGCGCAGAAGCGTGAAGAAAACCTGCAGGCAGTGCCAGCCTCTGTCAGCGCAATGGACGCATCGGCGATCGAAAAAACGTTTGCTCGTGACTTAATGGATGTAGCCGGCGTATCGCCGAACATGATTATTGACCCCGTGCT
>JADHQF010000089.1 GCA_016778085.1 Luminiphilus sp.
TGAACGGATATAGAGCTGCGCGGATAGCGCGCCGCGACCCACATAAAACTGGTAGAGGAGATGGCAAGGCGGCAACGCCATGCGTCCTGCGCGGACATTTTCTTGCGGGCTTATGGTCTCATCCGGCAGGTATTCGACGTTCCACGCGTGAAACAGGATGCGCCGGCTCTCGGGGCGATGCCTCAAGCAGTCCACGACGTAATCGATCTGGTTGATGCTACCGCCGTCCCGGGTAGGCCACGCATGCCACTGCGCACCATACAGCGGACCCAGGTCGCCTTCTTCGGTCGCCCACTCATCCCAAATACTGACCCCATTTTCGCGCAACCATTGAGTATTGGTGTCGCCGCTCAAAAACCAGATCAGCTCGTTGACGACGCTTTTAAAATGCACCCGCTTGGTGGTCAGGATGGGAAACCCTGCCGCGAGGTCGAATCGTAATTGACGCCCGAAGACCGAGCGGGTGCCCGTACCAGTGCGATCACCGCGGTCTATTCCGCTGTCGCGGATATCTTTGAGTAAATCGAGATACGCCTGCATAGCAGCCTCATCGGTTTTTGGGGCGATAAGCCCAGTAGAGTAGACACAGCCCAGCGATCATCATGGGCACACACAGCAGCTGCCCGCGCGTCATCCAGCCCAAGGCGTCGAAGCCAATATGGGCATCAGGCTCGCGGAAAAACTCCGCGATAAACCGGAGCACGCCGTAGCCAATGAGGAAAGCGGCGGATACCGCCCAGGCGGGCCGGGGCCTGCGGCTAAACCACAGCAACACCAGAAACAGCAAACAACCCTCCAGCGCGAACTGGTAAAGCTGGGAGGGGTGGCGAGCGAGTGCCAGCGGGTCGTTGGGGAATATCATGGCCCAAGAGACGTCTGTTGGCCTGCCCCATAACTCCTGACCAATGAAGTTACCGAGCCTTCCCAGCGCCAGGCCCACCGGCGTCAGCGGCGCGACAAAATCCATCAACTGGCCCCACTGAATACCGCGCTGGCGCGCAAACAAGGCCATGGCCGCCAACACGCCCAGAAGACCCCCATGAAAGGCCATGCCACCCTCCCAGACGCGAAACAGCCACATTGGGTCAGAGACCAAGCGCTCAAAACCATAAAAAAAGGCGTATCCCGTGCGCCCACCCAACACCACGCCGATCGCCGCATAGAAAATGAGGTCATCGACTTGATCTCTCTTTAGGGGCGAATGAGGCTGAGCGCTTCGCAGGCGCGCCAACCACCAGGCAAATGCCAGACCACCGATATAGGTTAGGCCATACCAGTGCACCTTGATCGGGCCCAGCGCCACCGCCACCGGATCTATGTCTGGATAGGGCAGCACCTATACCGCGCTCCCACGACGCAGGAAAATATCCAAACCGCGATCACCCAGCGCTTGATCCAGCGCGCTCACGACTTCCTGTGCCGATCTCAGAGGGCGCAGGGTTGCCATTAACTGTGCCAGCTCGTCCCTGCTGAACGCGCTTAATACCCGCTTGATCACCGATAAACTCCCCGCATTCATGGACAGTTGATCAAAACCCATCGCCACCAGCAGCGGCGCCGCACGCGGATCTCCTGCCAGCTCGCCACAGATGCTGACCGATTTATCGTGCTGATGCGCCGCATCAATAATGTCGCGCAACGCAGCCAGCACAGCGGGGTGGAAGGCCTGATACAAATCCGCCACCCGCGCGTTGCCTCTGTCAACGGCGAGCAGATACTGGGTCAGATCATTGGAACCCACCGAAAGGAAATCCGCTTCCTCCGCCAGCGGACCCGCTAGATATACCGCCGCGGGCACTTCAATCATCACGCCGATGGGGGGCAGATCCGCGCTGAAACCCTCGCTCATGACCTCGCTATGGCAGCGCAAAATTAACTCCCGCGCAGATCGCAACTCATCTATCGCAGTCACCATGGGGAGCAAAATACGCAGGTTGTCCAGCCCCTCGTTGGCCTTGAGCATAGCGCGCACCTGCGTCAGAAAAATCTCCGGGTGGTCGAGGGTCACTCGGATGCCGCGCCAACCCAGAAAAGGATTGGATTCCTCAATCGGGAAATAGGGGAGCGCTTTGTCGCCACCGATATCCAGCGTTCGCATGGTCACGGGAGAAGGATGCAGAGCCTCCAGCTGCTCGCGATACAGCTGACGCTGCTCCTCCTCACTGGGAAACCGATCGCGCAGCAGAAAACTCACCTCGGTGCGATACAACCCGACACCCTCAGCGCCAAACTCCTTCGCCCGCTGCACATCGGCTGCGACGCCTGTATTAACCCATAGCGGCACAGCGTACCCGTCAGACGTCGCCGCCGGCTGCTCAGCCAGCGGCGCCAGCTCTTCGAAGAGCGCCTCATCCTCTGCCAGCAATCCCTTGAACCGTGACAGCAAATCGGGGTGTGGATTCACGTAGACCCGACCGTTGTAACCATCGACGACCAGCTGCCGATCGGGTAGCTGCTTGAGCGGCAGGTCCTCCACGCCCACAACGGCCGGAATGCCCATCGCTCTCGCGAGGATGGCTGTATGGCTATTGGCGCTGCCGCGCATCGACACAATACCTACCAACTTTTCCCGCGGAATTTCTCCCAACGCTGAGGCAGTGAGCTCCTCGGCCACCAGCACAGTCGCATCGGGATAATCGATCTCCTGACGGCTCGCGTCCTGCAAGTATCCCAGCACCCGGGTGCCAAGATCGCGGACGTCCACTGCGCGCTCGCGCAAATAAGAGTGCTCCATACGTTCAAAATGACGAATGTGACGGAGCATGACCTGGCTCAGTGCGCCCTGCGCCCACTCACCGGCTTTAATCAGCGCCGCCACCTCTCCGCCCAGCGCGGAATCGTCCAGAATGCTCAGATAAACCCCAAACAAAGCGCGATCTTCGGGACCCAGCTCGTCTTCAAGGTTCTCAGCAACCTGCTGAATATCGCTGCGAACGCTCGCCAGCGCCTCTCTGAAGGCCTTCAGCTCAGCCCGGCGATCCAATGACTCCCTCGACGGCACTGTTTGCAAGTCGGCATGGGGCGAAACCCAGGCTGCTATACCGATACCGATCCCAGAGCACGCGGCCACCCCTGACAGGCGCGCGCCGCCCTCCGCATCCTCCGGCACCGTCGCCGACTCACGGATCACGCCCGCCAGCTCTGCGTGTGCGATCAGACCAGCCAGCTGCGCTGACACGGTAATCAGGAAAGCCTCCTCGTCTTCCGAAAACCGGCGGTGATCGCCCTGCTGCACCACTAAGACACCCAGCAGATCACGCTGATGCACAATGGGTGCACCAAGAAAGGCGTTAAAAGGCTCTTCACCCAGGCCCTCAACCAACTGAAACTGTGGGTGCGCGCTGGCATCATCCAAATTCAGTGGTTCTTCGCGGGTGGCAACCCAACCCACCAAGCCCTCATCGAAACCCAGCCCGAACTGACCGACCTTCTCTGAGTTCAAGCCCTCGGTCGCTCGAAAGACCAGTTGTTGTTTGGCTTTGTCATGCAGGTAAATCGTGCAGACATCGGTGTGCATCGCGGCTCTGACTTGAGCGACGATCAGCGCGAGCGCGTCTTCAAGGGAATCCGCAGCGTTCACGTCCTGAATCAGCCGGCGCAGCACCTCAAGCATTAACGCTGTCTCCTGCGTCTGCGCTGAGTGCGTGGCTTAGGCGCCAAACGACCTGCCAACTGGCTCAATGCCTGCCGGTATACCGCCTGCTTGAAGTCCACGACGGCGGTCACGGGATACCAGTAGCTCACCCACTTCCAATGATCGAACTCGGGGTCATCGTGGGCCGCCAGATTGATATCACTCTCAGCGCCTGTTAGGCGAAGTAAAAACCAAATCTGCTTCTGGCCGATACAGACGGGATCCTCGGTTTTGCGAATGAAACGCTTGGGCAGGCGATAGTGAAGCCAGCCCTGAGTGCGACCCAACAGCTCGACGGACTCCGGGCCCAGCCCCACCTCTTCCTCCAGCTCTCGGTACATCGCCGCCTCAGGACTCTCATCGCGGTTCATGCCACCCTGGGGAAACTGCCAGGAGTCGCGACCGTTAATACGACGACCCCACAAAACCTGATCGTCGTCATTACAGACCACAATTCCCACGTTGGGGCGAAACCCGTCGCGGTCAATCACGCGTTCTTTGTCTTCTACTTGCTCCAAGATCGCTTTCCGGAAGTTGATCAGATAGTGGCCCGGGATTGAGGCAAGGGCCTTCTGTCCGTATTCTTCCACACATCCTCCTTCGACGGCACGTGGGGAGACATCTTTCTTCGATAGCGAATCGGGCTACCCTATGGCAATGGCGATATTTGACCTCGATAACACGCTGCTGGCGGGCGACTCTGACCACCGATGGGGCGAGTTTTTATGCGATGCCGGCTTGGTTGAGGCAGACACCTTCCGGCTAAAAAACGACGCGTTTTATGCCGACTACCAGTCGGGTCAGCTCGATATGACGGCCTACCTCGACTTTGTACTCGCGCCGCTGACCGGGATGGCGCGATCAGCCGTCCGGTCGCTGCAGCGGCAATTCGTCACGGAGTGCATTGAACCGATGCTGCTCGACAAAGCGTTTGATCTGCTTAACGAGCACCGGATCAAAGGAGATACGCTACTCATGATGACCGCCACCCATACCGTGGTGGCTGAGCCGGTGGCAGAGAGGCTAGGATTTGAGCATTGGCTCGCTAGCGGGGTCGGCATACAGGGCGATTGCTATACCGGCAAAGCCCAGGGCAGCCCCTGCTTTCGGGAGGGCAAGGTCAGTTATCTCGCCGCTTGGCGGCAGCGTCACCCCGAGGCCGGAGACCCAGCCAACAGCTGGTTCTACTCTGACTCTCACAACGATCTACCGCTGCTGAGTGCGGTGGGGCATCCGGTAGCCGTGGACCCCGACGACACCCTCCGCTCACACGCTGAGGCCAATCAGTGGCCGATCATGTCACTGCGGTAGCGTCAGACAATGTCAATGAACGAGGGGGAATTCACCCGCCGTGGTAGTAGCGATCACCCTCAGTCACCCGGGCAAGGTGGCATACCCAGGCGGCGTGCTCCGCGAGAACAGAGCTCAGCTGAGCGCCTGCTCTATGAACCAGCGTTTCATCCAGGCCTGTTGATCCACCAGACCCAGTCCAATATTGCGCGCAATGACTGCCAGCGGGTTCCGGTTGCCAAAGCCGCGCTTGAATCCCTCCATCGCAGCCATCATGGCGAGATTTTCAGTCTTTCTCTGGCGCTGATAGCGCTTGAGCACGACCGGGCTGTCGATCGCCAAACCTTTGGCTTTACCCGCTGCCAGTTCTTCGGCCAGCACCCTGACATCGCTGAGACCCAGATTGATACCCTGGCCTGCGAGTGGGTGAATACTGTGCGCAGCGTCCGCCACCAGCACCAAGCCCTCATCGATGTAGTCAACCGCATGAGACTGCCTGAGAGGAAAGCTCGCTCTCGGACCCACAGCTAGCGCCTGCGGCGGGCCATCTCCCAGCGCTCGGTTCAGCGCAGAGACAAATGCATCATCCGACAGCGCCGCGATCTGCTCGTGCTGCGCCTCATCCAGTGACCAGACGATGGCCACTTTGTCTTCGTCAGCGAGTGGTAGCAAAGCGAGCGGACCACTGTCGAGGAAAGCCTGCCAGCAGGTGTGTTGATGACGGGATGCCAGTGCCACGGTGCCCACGATAGCGCTCTGCTCATAGCTCCATTGGCGCGTTGGCATGGCCGCCCACTCGCGCACTCGTGAGCGCGCACCGTCCGCCCCCACGGTGAGGGGCGCGCACAAGGTCGATCCTTCCTCACAGCGAATTTCCCAGCCAGAATCGGTGTGCGTCATGTCGTCCATAGCACACTCCCAACGCACCTCAACACCGGGGCAGGTTTCCGCACATTGCAACAGCGCCTGCAGCGTCAGCCGGTTCTCAACAATGTGTCCGAGATAGGGGGCCTTGACCTCGCTGGCGTCGAAGCCGATACGACCGCTGCCGTGGCCATCCCACACCTTCATGCCGGTGTAGCAACCTGTGCGGCGCGCGGGTATCGCTGACCAGGCTCCCAGCCTCTCCAGAAAAGCGATCGATACCGGGGTCAGTGCGCTGACACGCAGGTCCCAGTCAGCAATAGCTCTATCGTCCGTGGGTGGCAGCGGGCGCTTAGCGCCATCGATTACCGTGACGCGAAATCCCTCCCGCCCCAGCGCGCTCGCCAGCGACAGACCGGCGACCCCCGCGCCCACAATCAGGATATCGGGATGTGTCATGGCCTGCTCAGCCTACTCACCCGAGAGAACCGCGGGCATTGCGCTGACCGGTGCCAAGGTTGGCAACCCGGGCACGCGCTGCAGGAACCAGGTCGAGCAGTGCCAAAGACAGATTTCTCGGTGCATCAAGCAGCGGGCCCCGGCGATTGAATAGCGTCGCCAGCAGGTCCGTACTTCTGGTAATAAAGTGCTGCTCATCAGTGGCGTGCTCAAGGTAGTGATTCAGACTACCCAACTGGCCAATGGGTTGACCTTCGCGCACCGCTATCGCCAACTCAGACGCCAGCAGTCCCGCCTCCCGTAGCGAGAGGTTGAGACCCTGTCCTGCCACCGGGTGCAGCGTGTGCGCCGCATTCCCTACCAGAAGAAATCCTGATCGATATTGCTCAGAGGCATTGAGACGCACTAGCGGCCACCGGCTGCGCTGCCCCACATCGCTGACTCGGCCGAGTCGCCAACCGAAGGCGTTCTGAAACGCGGAGATAAAGGCTTCGTCCCCCAAGTTGCCAAGGGTCTCGATCTCTTTATCCGGGACCGACCACACCACATTAAAGCGCTGCTCTGATCGTGTCAGGGACGGCAGTGGTAGCACCGCCAAGGGACCATGGGACGTGAAGCGCTCGAAGGCACGCCCCTGCTGCACTCCGGGAAAGCTCGCATTGAACACTACCGCGTGATTGCCGGTGGGACGCTCCTCCACACCGATACCGAGCCCTTCAAACCACGCCTCGGCAACACCTGCAGCGAGCAGCACCAGATCTGCAGTGAGTCGCTCGCCATCGTCGGTCTGCACGGCCGGCCTCTCCTCACCAGCCTCCAGCGAAACACAGCGGACAGGCGCGCGGACGGTCACACCCAATTGTTCTGCGCGTGCCAGCAGGGCACGTCCGAGCTCGTGATTCTCAACCACATAACCCAATGCCGGTACGTCGAGCTCTTCGGCCGTCATCACAGTGCTGCCAAAGTGGCCACGATGGGATACATGGATATCGCCGATGGCACCGGTGTGCGACGCCAGCGCGGACCAAAGCTCCCAGCGGTTCAAAAGCTCTACCGAATGTAGGTTCAACGCTGAACCCCGAGTATCCATGGGGTTGGGTGTTCCCGATCGAAAGGGATGCGCTTCCAGTAAGGTGATGTCCAAGGTCGGGGTCTCTGTCGCCAGCGCGATAGCGAAGGAGAGGCCTGCCAGACCTCCCCCGAGAATCAGGACCTGCTGCCCGTCGCTCATGACGCCCCGGACATCAGTGCCTCAATCTCATCCGCGCGCTTGGGCACATCAGCAGTGAGTACGTCGCAGCCGGTTTCTGTCACCGCCACGTCGTCTTCAATACGAATGCCAATGCCGCGCCAGCGC
>JADHQF010000090.1 GCA_016778085.1 Luminiphilus sp.
GATGTGCGAGCGCGTCACGATGGCGCGCACTCATAAACAGATAGCGGGGATTAACCGCGATCGAAAAAGGAGCCTCAGCGAGCCCGAAGTATTGTTGATACATAGTGTTCGGTCTACTTCATTCAGCGGAGGTTGCGTGACCTTCTATTGGCACATATCATGCCAAAACTTTTCCCGCACAACTTCCATTATGCGCGCTGGTAACCATACTGCACAGCGTATTGATCGAGTGAATAGCGAGAGACAGTGACAGCCCCTTGTCTCACCCAAACTTGAGCGCTAGCGTCACGCACCATTCACATCTTTTGTTCAGGAGACAGAGTTCATGGCCTTGCCACCCGCATTACAGAACCGATTAAGACTGCCCGTCGTGGGAGCCCCTCTTTTCATCATCTCCAACCCGGATCTGGTGATAGCACAGTGCAAAGCAGGCGTTGTAGGCTCTTTCCCTGCGCTCAATGCACGCCCAGAACCCGTTCTGGAGGAATGGCTGGAGCGGATCTCCTATGAACTGGCAGCCTATGACGAAGCGAATCCGGATGCGCCGTCGGCTCCCTTCGCAGTGAACCAGATCGTGCATGGCTCCAACACGCGCCTGAAGCACGACATGGACATGTGCGTGAAGTACGAGGTGCCGATTGTCATTACCTCTCTGGGAGCAAAGGAATGGGTCAATGAGATGGTCCACAGCTACGGCGGCATCGTGCTCCATGATGTGATCAACAACCGCTTCGCCAAGAAGGCCATCGAAAAAGGTGCCGATGGGCTGATTGCTGTAGCAGCGGGTGCCGGCGGTCATGCCGGCACGACCTCCCCCATGGCGCTAATTCAGGAAATTCGTGAGTGGTTTGACGGCCCGTTGTTGCTGTCGGGCTCTATTGCGACGGGTGACGCGGTATTGGCCGCCCAGGCAATGGGCGCTGACCTCGCCTACATTGGTTCCGCCTTCATCGCCACAGAAGAGGCGGACGCCGAGCAAGCCTACAAACAGGCCATCGTGGACTATTGCGCTGACGACATTGTCTATAGCAGCTTATTCACGGGTGTTCACGGCAATTACCTCAAACCATCGATCGAGGCAGCCGGCCTCGACCCCCACAACCTGCCCGAAAGCGACCCCAGCAAAATGGACTTTGGATCAGGAGGCAATACCGACGCCAAAGCCTGGAAAAACATATGGGGCTGCGGCCAGGGGATCGGCGCGGTCAAAGAGCTGGGCACCGCAGGGGATTACGTCACCAAGCTAACTGACCAGTATCAACAGGCCAAACAACGGATCAATGCGCTATGAGCGACCACAGTAAAATACCCCGCAGTGCTGAGGACGACTACAGCAAGGCGATCGTCGAGCAGCGCCAGCAGTTTATTGAGCAGCAGACTGGCGCAGAGCTCGACCACACGAAACAGTTCTCGTTCGATCCCCATGAAATGGAGAGCAACATCGAGAATTTCTGGGGTGTCGCGCAGATTCCCATCGGCGTAGCTGGCCCATTATTAGTCAACGGTGAACATGCGCAGGGCGAGTTCTATGTGCCCATGGCAACAGTGGAAGGCACAATGCTGGCCTCCTACAACCGCGGCATGAAGGTGATTAGGGAGTGTGGTGGCGTCTTGACCACCGTCTCCGAGGAATCGATGCAGCGCTCGCCGGTGTTCATCTTCCGCAACGCCCGTCAGGCGAGAGATTTTCAGCTCTGGCTTAAAGACAATTTTGAGCCCATAAAGGCCAAAGCAGAGACCTCAACCTCAGTCGGCAAACTGCATGACATCGAGAGCTATCACGCACACAGCATGGTCTTCACTCGCTTCGATTACTCTACCGGGGACGCTGCGGGCCAAAACATGGTGTCTCGGGCGACCTTTATCGCCTGCGAATGGATCAACGAGCAGCGCCCCGAGATGCTGCATTACATGCTCTCAGGCAACTTCGATACGGAAAAAAAGACGTCGTCTGTGAACCTGCTCAAAACCCGCGGTAAGCGCGTCACCGCAGAAATCACGGTGCCCCGCGATATTTTGATGAAGCACCTGCGTGTAGCCCCCGAGCAAATTGCCTATGGCCAGCAGATTTCCACGCTGTCCGCCATCCTGACCAACTCATCCAACAACGCTAACCATCCTGCCAATGCGCTGGCCGCATTGTATTTGGCGACTGGACAGGATGTGGCGAATATCGGCGAGTCCAATCAGTGCACGACCTATCAGCGCGCGACGAGCAAGGGCGATTTCTATTTCTCCATCACGCTGCCCGCTGTGATCATGGCGACCTATGGCGGCGGCACCTCCCTGCCCACCCAGCGCGAGTGCCTGCGGATGCTGGGCTGCGAAGGTAAAGGCAAAGCCCTCAAGCTGTGCGAAATCGCAGCGGCACTGGTCGTCGCCGGAGAGCTTTCACTTTCGGGTGCAGCGCGGGTCGATAAGAAGACGCGTACCAATGAGTGGGTGGATGCCCATGAACGACTGGGTCGCAACCGCTGAAGCGATGCCTGTGAGACTGACGAGTCTTTTTCAGTTTCTCTCCCGCGGCCTTGGTCCAGCGGGGTTAATCGGTTGCGTCCTGCTGGCACCGATCGCGTTGGCGGAGCGCGGCTCGCACATCACGCTTGATGAGCCACTCCCACAACCCGCGTGGGAGCTTCCCCTGATTGCGAATGGCGAAGGCACCGTGACGGACTCAACGTATCTCGGCCGAGTGACCTACGTGGACTTCTGGGCCAGCTGGTGCGGGCCTTGCAGGCTGTCCCTGCCGGCCTTGAACAGACTGAGTAAAGAATTCGACACTGCAGACTTTGGCGTGGTGGCAATCAGCGTCGATTATGTCGACGAAGATGCGCTCGACTTTTTAAAGCGCTACCCAGTCGATTACCCGGTTGCCATTGATAAAACGGGCAATACCGGACGAGACTTTGCGGTTGCGGGAATGCCTTCAGGCTATCTGATCGGCCGTGACGGCCTCATTAGAGAAGTCCATGTCGGTTTTCGCAGGGGAGATGAGGCGTTCTTAAGACAGCAAATTCAAGCGCTTATCTCTGACTCCTAAACCTTCGTCCCGTTACTGTTCAGCTTCCGAAAACGCTATTGCTCATCCGTAGCACATGGCGAGTCGTAAATTGACCATGCAAGAGCCCGACACCCTTTATTACGACGGCAGCTGCCCTCTGTGCCAGCGGGAGATGTCCCATCTGGCAAAACTGAAGTCTGACCAGCTGGTTTTGCAGGACATTCACGCGCTACCGCCCGGCGCTGAGGGGCCGGACAAGGAGACGCTCCTGCAAAATCTGCACCTCAAGCGCGGTTCCGAGTGGGTCGTCGGACTCGACGCCAACGTGGCGGCGTGGCAATACACCCGCATCGGTTTTTTCTGGCGCTGGCTGTCTTGGCCCGTGGTGAGACCATTCGCTAGCTGGTGTTACCGCCAGTGGGCCACCCGCCGCTACGCCAAGCGCTACCCCCTAGAATCCAAATCGAGCACCTCAGATTGACGCTGGCGCACCTCACCGCGCCAGACATCGCGGCTATGGCGTCGCAAGCACGGGCGTTGCTCATCAACAGCCTGCCTGGGTACAAGTCCGCGATGCTGGTGGGCACTTCGGATGCAGAGGGCCAAACGAATCTCGCCATCGTGAGCTCTCATTTTCATCTAGGTTCCAGCCCACCTCTACTGGCAATGATTCTGCGTCCGAGCACGGGCAGCAGCGAGCGGCACACGCTCCATAACCTGTTGGACACCGGGTGCTGGACGCTGAACGGCTTTACTTTGGATCACGCCGCGCAGGCGCATCAGACCTCAGCGCCCTACCCCAAAGATCAATCGGAATTTGATGCCTGTGGCTTTGAGGCGGAGTGGCTGACTGAATTTAACGCGCCTTTTATCAAAAGCTCACCGCTACAAGTCGGATGCCTGTTGCGGGAACATCATCCGCTGGAAATCAACGGTACGCATATGATCATTGGCGAAGTTCAGCATCTGCACTACCCCGAGACGGCCCAGCGTAACGATGGCGGTCTCTCTCTGGACACCATGGGACTGGTCGCCGTGGCCGGGCTCGACACGTACACTCAACCGGAGGCCGGAGTGCGATTCGCACCCGCTGATCGGACCTCTCCAGCGCGGCAATTGTAAATCTCGTTTTCAATACGTTGATCCGTTAGGCTGATGGCCAGCGGAGCACGACGCCAACCAAACCCCCCGCTTGACGCAACACCACTGACCACTTCAAGGACGATACGCCCATGTCACCGATCAAAACCCTCTTTTGCGGCCTCCTTACCGGCCTACTCTTTTTGGCTTCTTCTGGGGTCCTTGCCAAAGCCGTGCCTGAGCGCGCGGACATTGCTGCGCAATTCAAATGGGATCTTACCGATATGTATGCCGACGCAGCCGCATGGGAAGCGGATCGGGAGCGATTTCTCGAAGAACTGCCCTCAGTGTCAACACATCGGGGCAAACTGGGTGAAAGCGGAGCGAGCTTGCTGCAGGCCATTGAAAGCATCCAAGCGGTCGAGACCATCATCGCCAATCTCTATGTCTACGCTGGGCTCAAGAATTATGAAGACACCCGCATCTCCGAGAATGCCGCGCGCTTCTCGGAGGCTCAGGGGCTTTATTCCCAGTACCAGCAAGCCCTGTCCTACTTCACACCCGAACTGCTGGCCATCCCCGACGAGACGCTGACACAGTTCATCGAGCGCACGCCAGGACTCGAGGTCTATGCACACTATCTCGACGAAACCGCACGCATGCGTCCTTACACACTATCCGAGGCCGAAGAGCGCTTGCTAGCGATGGCATCGGACCCGCTCGATAAATTTGACAGTGTCTTCACCGCCATTGATAGCTCCGATCTGTCCTTCGGCACCATGATTGATGAGTCAGGAGATGAGGTTGAGCTCACCAACAGTCGCTACGGGGCATTCCTGCACTCGACTGATCGCAAGGTGCGCGAAGCCGCCTGGAAAGGATTGTTTGAGGGCTACAAGACGCTCAATCACACACTCGCTGCGAACTATGAGGGGCACGTTAAAAGCCGAGTATTTTTCGCACGCGCCCGAGGCTTTGAGTCCCGACTGGAGCACGCCACCTACACCAATGCCATTCCAATTGAGGTTTTTAATAACCTGATCATTGCCGCACGAGAAGGCAGCGCGCCTCTGCAACGCTACCTCCGGCTAAGGGAAAAAACGCTAGGCGTGGACCGACTGGAAATCTGGGACATGTACGCACCTATCGTGCCTCCCACGATCAAAGACGTGAGCTTTGATAAGGCGAAGAAGATCGTAGCCGAGGCGCTTACGCCACTCGGCGAGGAATACATCAACATCTACTGGAAAGGATTCGACGAGGGCTGGGTGGATGCTATGGCCAACCGAGGCAAACGCGGCGGCGCGTTTAGCTGGGGCACCTACACATCAAAGCCCTATCTCTCTATGAATTTTGAGGGCACGCTGAACAATGTATCAACTCTGGCCCATGAATACGGCCACTCGATCCATAGCTACCTGACCCGCAATACCCAACCACAGGTCTATGGCGACTACCGGACCTTTATTGCTGAAATTGCGTCGATGACCAATGAGGCGATCCTGATGCAAAAAATGCTGGCTGAAGCGTCCTCGGCGGGCGAGCGCGCCTACCTCCTGAGTTCTTACCTTGATGAATTCAGGGGCGGTTTTTATCGGCAGGCCTCTTTTGCTGACTTTGAGGCGCGTGCCCACGCTAAAGTCGAGGCCGGCGAAGCGCTGACTGCAGACGTACTGAATACGATCTATGCCGATGTATTCAACGACTATTACGGAGACGCGGTACGCGCCAACGAACTCAATCAGATCGAGTGGAGCCGGATCCCGCATTTTTTACGCAGTGACAACTTTTACGTCTACCAGTACTCCACCTCGTTCGTTGCCGCCACGGCACTGGCCAAGCAGATTCTTGAGGAAGGAGAGCCTGCTCGGGAGAGATATTTGACCATGCTTAAGTCTGGTTCCAATGACTACCCTATTGAACTGCTCAAAAAGGCCGGCATCGATATGACCTCACCCGAGCCCATACAGGCGACGATAGAGGTATTCGATGACTTGGTCGATCAGCTTGAAAAGGCGCTTGCTGAAATGGAGGCGGTCGCAACCCATAACCAGTAGTGGGCTCAAGAAGGTCTAGCTGCAGCCATCTTAAATAGGGCTTCGTTTTTGTTGGTATTAAGCACACCACCGGGCACTCCGGTGGCGCGGTGGGCTCAAATCACTCAGTATTCTCATCGAGTGGCTAGATCTTGTGCAATTAGGAAAGCATGTGATGACCGAGCAGTTCCATAGCATTAGCGCGCAAAGAGGGGCCATTTCCGCGGCACAGGCGGGGCTCATCCTTGTGCTTCTATTGGTCATCGCTGGCGGCGTTGTCCTGTTGACCGGAATATGGCCACCAGAAGAAGAAAGCCCAGCGCCACCCGTAACGGCCGCTCCACCCGCTCCTCCACCTGCGCCGGAAATTACTGAGCTCGAGGAGCCAGTAGTAGAACCACCAGCTCCGCCTCCTGCGCCTCCTGCGCCAGTCGAGGAACCGTTACCCCGACTTGAAGAGAGCGACGACGCGGTGCGCGATGCCGTGGCCGATATTCCATTAGGCACCGCCGGGCAGCAGTATTTGATACCGGGCAATATCATTGAGCGCAGCGCCAGCGTGGTCTACCTGATGACGCAGGGTGAAGTCCCCTACAAGCTCCTGCCCGTTTCACGGCCCAAGGCCGCATTCCCCATCAGCGACGATGGCACCCAAGTGGTTACCGACCCTGCTGGCTTCGAGCGCTATGACGCACTGACACAATGGCTACAGAGCCTGGATCTGGAGTCACTCTTGTCATCGCTTGAGTGGTTCATACCGCTATTCCGGGAGGCCTGGTCCTATTACGGCGAAGATCCCGCTGCCTTCGACATGGCGGTGGTGATGACCCTGGATTTAGTGATCGCTACGCCTGAAGTAGATCTCAGCGAGGCGCGACTCATTCGTAAGGAAGCAGTTTGGATCTTCGAGGATCCGGCCATTGAGGGACTCGCGCCGATCCAAAAGCAGGTGCTTCGTATGGGCCCCGAGAACGCTGAAATCGTCAAAGCCAAGGCCACCGAAGCGCGGGGCTTGTGGCTCGATCAGCTATCAGGGTCGATGTAACCCTTACTCCGCGTCTTCCGTGGATCGGTCGCCCTGATCATCTTCGTTGACGAGTTTTTGGCTGACCTCTGCTGCGAAGCCGCGGTACTGCATAAATCTCAGGCGCTTTCCCCGTTCACGCTGACGCGCGTCCCAGTCGCCCACGATGGGCTTCCCGGCATACTTCTTTTCATACACCGCAGTGGCTTCCGCCTCCCAATCAAGCTTTGAATCAAAGGCCTCTTCCATGGTGTCGCTGATCAAATGCTCAACGTTCTGTTGGCGCAGATCATTGCGAATGCGGCTGGGGCCATAACCTCGACCCGCCAGCTGGCGCACTCTTGAGGCGGCTAAGCGGTCGTCACTGAGCCAGCCTTCCTCAATGAGCTGCTGAGTGACTTGCTCGACTGTGACGGGGTCGCAATCGCGCTTTCTAAAAG
>JADHQF010000005.1 GCA_016778085.1 Luminiphilus sp.
GCACTCCTGGCCAGCGATAGAGTGGACGAGGCGCAAGCAGTCTTCGAAGCAGATCTCGAGCAGTACCCCATGAATGGTTGGTCGATGTTTGGGCTCGCCGAGGCGCTCAGGCGTCAGGGCGATGAGGCGGGAGCGGAGCAAATGATGACGCGCTTCGGGACTGTTTGGCAGTTTGCGGATGTCTCTTTGGCGACCTCGATACTGTAGTCCGCGAACGACCAAACATCCAAGTGACTCTAGGAGGCCTGGTCAAAAAAGATCATGGGCCCACAGGGTCAGACATTAACTTTTGACGGTGATGTCGGTAAGCGTCAGAGCTCAAGTGATGACTGAGGTGAAAGTAAAGCGTGATTAAAGTCGTAACGTTACTGACCAGAAAGCCGGGGATGTCTCGCGAGGCGTTCATCGAGCACTACGAGACCCATCACCGAAAAATCGGAGAGAAGTATCTCAGCGGCTTTGCCGTGAAGTATCAGCGCCGCTACCTCACCGTTGCCGATGCGGCGAACCACGCCCCGAACGAGCTACCGTTCGATGTGCTGATGGAGATCTGGTTTCCAGACCAGCCCGCCATGGACGCGGCGATGGCGTTGATTGCATCGGAGTCGGCGCAAGAGGAGATCGTCGCCGACGAGGAGCGTCTGTTTGATCGTGATCTGATTCGCAGCTACACGGTCGAGGAGTATGAGTCCGAGATGCCCGCCGCAGAGCCGGGCACTTAACGGCGGGTCTGTTGTGATTCTCGGGGGCTGGAAGGATTCTTAGCCCGCCCAATGCATCAGGATACTGCCGGCTTCTGCGCCTTCCCGGGCGAGCCGCTCGGCGTCGTCGCCAAACTGCTTCTCGATCTGTTCGCGCCGAATCTTCATGGTTGGCGTCAGGATCTCGTTTTCTATGGTCCAAGGCGTCTCGCTGAAGATTACTGCACCGATGCGCGCGTGCTTCTCGATTTGGCCGTTGATGCTCTCCACCGTGGCCATTGCCGCCGCCTCGACTTCCTCTCGGGGTAGGGCCCGGGCGGGTTCATTCACAACGGTCACCATGACAGTTTTTGAGTAACCTCGACCCAGCAGGCACTGCTGTTCGGAGTGCGCGTTCTCGGCGAATAAGCCTTCGATGGGTGGCGGCGCGACAAACTTGCCCTGAATGGTCTTGAAGTAGTCTTTGACGCGGCCGGTAATAAAAATAAACCCGTCGTCGTCGATCTCTATTTTATCTCCCGTATGCAGCCAGCCGTCTTGCCATAGCTCTGCGGTCTTCTCGGGGCGATTGTAGTAGCCCGGCGTGCAGCCCTCGGCCTTGATCAGCATTTCGTCGTTGTCGCCAATCTTGACCTCGACTTCACCCACGGGTCGACCAATGGAGCCCACCCGTCGGTCCGCGGGATCCGTCGCAATGAGCCCCATGGCCTCGGTTTGCCCAAAGCCTTCACAAAGGTTGACCCCCACGGATTCCCACCAGTGAATAAGTGCGGGCGGCGTCGGTGCCGCGGCGGTCAAAAAGTAGTCGACCTCTTCGAAGCCCAGAGCACCCGCGACGAGCGCTTGCACGCCAGCCTGATCTGCCTCAAGCGCGGCTTTGAGTGCGTCAGCGCCACCAAACTTGGCGGTGACCGATTGGCGAAGCTGTTCCCACACCCGCGGCGGGCCGAAAAAGATATGCGGTTTGCACTGGGGGAGATCTCTGGCGAGCGTCTCAAGGGATTCATTGAAAAAGATCTCGCCGCCGGAGTTCACTGAGGAGAACTCCACCACCTGACGCTCCGCGATGTGCGACAGAGGCAGGTAACTGAAAAAGCGGGGCTGGTCCTGTTGCGTGAACAATTCCTGGCAGCGTCGCATGGGCACAAGGTTGGTTGCATGGGTTTGAATCACCCCTTTGGGTAGGCCAGTGGTGCCAGAGGTGAAAACCAGCGAGACGATGTCGTCACCATGGGGTTGGTAGTCGGGCGCATCAGCCGGTGCGGCTGAGATAAGCTCGGCCCAGGTCTTGTGCGGCAGCTCGCACTCCACACCGGGTAGCGTCACAAGCAGGCAGTCCGCGGGCAACACCGTCTTCACACCCTCCCAGTTTTCGGTTTGACCAAGAAAGAGCACTTTCGCTTCGGTAAACTCGAGAATGTACTCGGCCGTGGCGGTCGCGTGGGTGGTGAACAGCGGCACCGTCACGTTGCCGGAATGAATCACCGCCATGTCGGCCATGATCCAGTGCGCACGGTTTCTGGAGAGCAGCGCCATCCGTTGGCCTTCGCCAAATTCTGCCTCGAGCCAGGCGGCCGCGCGATCTATCTCTGCGACTGTCTCCCCCCACCGGTACTCGTCTGCTCCGGTTTCGTGAAGGTCTCGCATCCAGATTTTTTCGGGCTGTGTGCTCGCCCAGTGGCGTGCCTGTTCAGTGAGAGTGCTGCATTCCATGTTCTGGTTACCTATTGGCGGTCCTGGTACCGCAGTTGAGCAATGTTTGTCGCTTGGGTTGACCAAACTCTTTGCGCTTAAAATTAGGATAAAGGCGCTAAAAAAGATAGTGCCGCGCTGGCGACTGAGCGGGAGGGCGCCTCTAGGTAATATCAGACAACCGCATGCACAACCCCGTGTATAGTCACGGTCGGCAGGGTACTTCACTTCACAAAAGTAAAGAGAGGGCAGCATGACAGCACTGTTAGAGCTTACGGTTTACTTCACCGTCTGGACACTAATCACCGTCGTAGTCGGCGCGGCGATTCGCAATCAGGAGTGGACTAAAGAGGGTCGCGACATCGGCCTCGGTAACCGCGACAATCTGAAAGAGGCGACCCCCATGGGCGGGCGTGCAGAGAGAGCGGCGAAGAACTCTATCGAGGCGGCGGTGTTCTTCGTGCCGCTCGCATTGGTCGCTAACGCAGCCGGGATGGATGCCGAGGTCATGCAGGGTGCGCAGATCGCCTTCTGGGCTCGGATCGCCTACGTGCCGATCTACATTGCGGGCATCAAGTACCTCAGAAGCCTAGTGTGGATCGGCGGGGTAGTGGGTTATGGGATGATGGTTGCGGCGATGCTCTAGCGCTTCGTCTGTGACACAAAAAAGCCGCCCTATTGGGCGGCTTTTTCATTTATGGCGGTGGGCCAGGGATTCGAACCCCGGGAACCTCTCGGTTCAACGGTTTTCAAGACCGCCGCTTTCGACCACTCAGCCAGCCCACCTAAACTGTTTGCCGGGAAGGCTCCCGGCGAAAAGCGCGCATTATATCGCCGCGCTCTCTGCGATCAAGTTTCTTGGTGCCGATCAGGCCGCTCTGGGTCCTCGCGGATCGTTGCTGGCTCGTGACACTTCCTGGTGCACGACCGTCACCGGCGGCGCCTCCGGGGTGGCAAAAAGCTCACCCAGCTCGGTGCTGACAGGGGTGTCCGTGACAGGCTTTGGCGCAATGCGCGGATCGTTTACGGCACGTCCCGCGCCAGTTGCGCCCGCTGTCGAGTCACTATGTTGTTCAGGCGCTTCCTCAACGGGCGTTTGTGCCGTTGCGATGACCGCTGTCGGCTCTTCCATAACAGCAGGCTCAGAAACCGTCGGCTCAGCTTGCTCCTGCGCAGGGGCCTCGACCGTTTCCGCTGCCGGAGCGTCTTCTGCGACCGCTTCGTTCACTGCTTCTATAGGTTCAGAGGCCTCGGTCTCTGGCTCTGCAAAAGCGGCGCTAAGTGCTTCCGAGGAGGCCACCTCAACCGCAGGCGCCGCTTGCTCCGCAGACGCCGGGGCTTCTTCTGCGCTGGCTATTGCAGGGGCGCTTTCCGTTACCTCGGTTGCGGCGGCTTCTGACTCAACGGTCTGACGCTGACGTCGGCGCCGTCCCTCGTTGCGCCTGTCAGCAGGCCGTCGTCGATGCGACTCACCGCTAGGCTCTGCAGCCGCTTCGGCCGCTGCATTGTCTGTGTTGCTCTCGGTTGCGTTCTCCGTCGCTTCATTGGCCGGCCGATCGTTGTGGCGTTGGCCGCCGCGACGCCCGCGTCGGCGCCGTGAGCGCTTGGGTTGCTCTCCGTTTTGCTCGCCACCGGTGTTGTCTGTGTCGACCTGGGCGGCCTGCTGCTGTGTGTTCGTCGCCTCGTCACCCTCGGGCTTGCGGTTTCTACCATTGCGTCGATCGTCGCGGTCGTTTCTGCCGCCGCGGTTGCGCTGACGGTTGTTGTCGCCGTCCTTGCGGTCGTCGCGCTGTCGGTCACCGGATCGGTTACGGGACCGATTTCGGTTTTGCGCACCCTTGCCGCCGCGATTTCCCTGGCGCTGTTTCGATTTAGGCTGTGAGTCACCGCCAAACAGCATTGCCCAGAGCCGCGCGAGCAGTCCGGGTTGTGCCGGTGTTTGGTTTCGTTGCTGCTGACCGCCGCGGGATTGGCGTAAGCTCTTTTCGGCAGGCTTTTCTTTGGAGCTGACCTCGGGCGCAGGCGCATCGGGCGTCACGCCTCTGACCAGTGCCTCGGGCGCCGATACCGCAGGTTCGTTGGCGGCATCCACGGCTGGCTCGGTGGGCGAGGGGAGTTCGATGTCAATGCTGAGTTTTCTTGACTCGTCGACCTCGTCGTCTCGCAAGCGCCGCACTTCAAAATGAGGGGTATCAAGGTAGGGGCTTGCGACCACGACAATGCGCACGCCGCTTCGGGATTGGATGTCGTTGATCTCACCACGCTTTTCATTCAGCAAAAACGCCGACACATCTACGGGAACAATCGCTTGCACCTCGCCGGTGCGCTCTTTAACCGCTTCTTCCTGAATCAGGCGCAGAATCGCCAGCGCCAGCGACTTGGTGGTGCGGATCGTGCCCTGACCGGTGCAACGCGGGCACACAATGCCACTGGTCTCGCCCAGAGAGGGGCGAAGACGTTGCCGGGACATCTCCAGCAGGCCAAAGCGAGAAATACGGCCCACCTGTATGCGGGCCCGATCCACCTCAAGCGCCTCGCGGATGCGGTTCTCCACCGCGCGTTGGTTGCGGTTTGAGGACATATCGATGAAATCAATCACAACCAGCCCGCCCAGATCTCGGAGCCTCAGTTGACGCGCGATTTCTTCCGCCGCCTCGAGGTTGGTCTGGAGTGCGGTCTGCTCAATGTCACCGCCTTTGGTGGCTCGAGCCGAGTTGATGTCGATCGAGATCAGTGCCTCGGTAGGGTCCAGCACGATAGAGCCGCCCGAGGGGAGTCGCACTTCGCGCTGGAAGGCGGTCTCAATCTGGCCTTCGATCTGAAAGCGGTTAAACAGGGCGAGGTCGTCCTCGTACTGCTTGAGTCGGTTCTTATATTTCGGCATGACCATGCCGACAAACTCTGCCGCGCGCTGGTAGGCGGTAGGGTCATCGATCAGTACCTGATCGATGTCGTCGCGGAGGTAGTCGCGCACTGCGCGAATAATGACGTCGCTCTCCTGATAAATCAGAACGGGTGCCTTACTTTCCTTGTTCGCCTCGGCGATAGATTCCCAGAGTTGTAGCAAGTAGTTCAGGTCCCACTGAAGCTCCTCGGTACTGCGTCCGACGCCCGCGGTGCGAATGATCACACCCATGCCATCGGGCAGGTTGAGCTGCGAGAGGGAGTCCTTGAGGTCGCTGCGGTCTTCCCCTTCGATGCGGCGCGAGATACCGCCGGCCTTGGGGTTATTCGGCATCAGCACCATGTAGCGCCCGGCAAGGCTGATATAGGTAGTGAGAGCGGCGCCTTTGGTGCCACGCTCTTCCTTATCTACCTGCACGATCACTTCTGTGCCTTCTTTCAGCACATCCTTGATGCGCACCTTGCCCTCGCCTTCAGGGGCCCGGCTGCGGTAGTACTCGGGAGAGATCTCTTTAAGGGGCAGAAAACCGTGGCGGTCCGCACCAAAGTCGACGAACGCTGCCTCGAGGCTGGGTTCGACCCGAGTGACTTTCGCTTTGTAAACGTTTGCTTTGGTTTGAATGCGTTGGCGGTTTTCGATATCCAGGTCGTAAAGCCGTTGGCCATCGACCATGGCAACCCGGACCTCTTCAGGCTGGGTTGCGTTAATCAGCATCTTTTTCATGACAATATCCAGTTGGCGACGCAACTGGGCGGTGCGGAGGGGGTTTTTGCCTCCTGTACTTGCGATCTCGCCACCAGTGGAGAGATATCATGCCGGGGCGCTTTAGGGCGTTCCGGTGTGCTGGTTACACTGCCTGCCACGCGTTTGTGGCGGCCTGACTCGCAATCTGCACCGCGCCATCTTGTGTCGCGGGTTTCTCTTTGTCTGCCGCGTGGCGCTCGAACAGCCATTGGGGCTGGAGGGCTTGGCGCGGTAGACTCGCAATTCTCTTGTCGGTATGGCCGCAACAGAAAGAGCTGGGCTTGTCGCACTGATAAAAAAGGTGCGGGAGAGGCTTGGGGGCGGGCCTGCCGCTATAACGGTTTTAAGGGCGTCGCCGCCGGAGCACATCTCCTCCGACGCGCGCACGGTAGCACCATGAGGGTGTGGTTTCAATCAATAGATGATGTGCAGAAATCAGGTTTTTTATGAGTCATGACGCCAATTTGAAGGTCCGATTGTTGGATGTTGCCGCTGAAGAGGCGGGGCAGCGTCTGGACAACTATCTACTGCGCCATGCATCGGGTGTTCCCAAGACCCGCGTCTACCGGGCCATTCGAAAGGGAGAGGTTAGAGTTAATAAAGGCCGGTCTAAGCCCGAGTATCGCGTGCAGGCGGGCGACACAGTGCGAATTCCACCACTCAAAATGGCCGAATCGGCACCCACTGGCCGCCCGTCTGACGCTTGGGGCCGTCGGATTCGTGCCGCGATTGTCCTCGATAATGCCGATCTACTGGTGATCAACAAGCCTACGGGACTCGCGGTTCACGGGGGCAGTGGTGTGCGGCTGGGGCTCATTGAGTCGCTGCGCAGCCTGTTTCCAGAGGCCCGCTATCTGGAGTTAGTGCACCGGCTGGACCGGGACACATCCGGGCTTGTACTTGTGGCCAAAAATGCACGCACGCTCAGGACATTACACGAGCAACTTAGGAAAGACTCTGTAGATAAACAGTACTTGGCCTTGGTAGCGGGTAAATGGCCAGCGTATCAAAAAAGCGTTTCAGCGCCGCTCGCCAAGCGGCATACACCCACAGGGGAGCGCATCGTTAAGGTGGCCGCAGAGGGCAAAGCCGCTAAAACCGAGATGCAGGTAGTAGAGCGGTTTGCCGGCGCTACCCTGATCCAGGTCAAGCCCATTTCAGGGCGTACCCATCAGATCCGTGTCCACACGCAACATATTGGCCACCCCATTTTGGGCGACACCAAGTACCAAAACGACCAGTCCCAGGCGGTCAGTGGGACTGCGGGCCTCAAGCGTTTGTTCTTGCATGCTAAAGCCATCTCATTTGAGCTGGGCGGCGAGCGCTATGAGTTGGAATGCCCGCTCGATGCTGAGCTAGAGGCCGTGTTGAGCCGGTTGCGCGGCCAGGGGTAACGATATTCCTGCCTCGCGGAGAAGTTCACCTAGCGCGATTAGCGGTAACCCCTCTAGCGCCGTGGGATCGTCGGTCCGTATGGCCTCAAATAGGGTGATACCAAGCGATTCCCACTTAAAGCTGCCAGCGCAATCCAGGGGTTGGTCAAGCGCCACGTAGCGGGTGATTTCATCGGCACTGAGTGCCCGCATCTTGACCTCGCAGGGGACCACTCGCTGTGTTGGGGCCTGGTCGGGTTTCGCCCATACCGAGACGGCGGTCCAAAAATGAACGGTCTGGCCGCTCGAGGCGGCGAGTTGTCGCTCAGCGGCTTCCGCGGTACCGGGTTTGTGCAGTATCTGGGCACCTAAACAGGCGACCTGATCCGAGCCAATGACAATCGCATTACCCTGCAATGTTTGTGCAGCTGCAGACGCTTTCTCTGTCGACAGGCGGGAGGCGCGCTCAGGCGGCGATTCTCCCTCCCACATGGATTCCTCGATCGCCGGGTCCATGCAAGTAAAGGGTAGACATAGCCTCTCGAGCAGCCTGCGGCGATAGGGCGAGGTCGAGGCAAGGATCAGATTCATGCGAGGCACCTCAAAGTGGGCGACAAATATGGTGAAAAGTCACTCTTTGACAACCGGCTGACTGCAAGGACCCAGATCACTTTGACAGCCTATACCGCCGTCCGTATGATCCGCGGCCATGAAAACCGGGGCGTTGCCAAAACAGTTGGATCTGCGGGGCTTGGCGGCCCGCGGAGTGCAGATTAGTGGCACTGTATCACCTGATGATCTGCCGCGGCTCGCTGAGTCGGGGATTGGTGTTGTCGATTTAGGCTCAGCAGCCTTTGATTTTCGGCGGGACGAGGAAGCGCGTTACGTGGTTGCGGTGTCTGTCGAGGCGAAGGTAGTTATGCAGTGCCAGAGATGCCTTAGCGACATGGAAGTGCCTATCACGACTGCCTCGCTCATGGCTTGCGTCTGGACCGACGAAGAGGCCGCATCATTGCCAGCAACTTACGAGCCGTTGCTTGTGGAAGATGCCGCCGATTTGAGCGACATCGTAGAAGAGGAAATACTGTTGGCTATTCCGGTCTCACCGATACATGAGACGGAATGTAAGTCAGCGCTGCAAGAGGCGGCGCTTGGCGTCGAAGTTGAAGGGCTGGAAAAGGTCGAGGATGCAGGCGAGCGCGAGAGCCCATTTGCGGTGCTAGAGCGCCTCAAGTCCTGATACCCCGGGGGCGCGTATAGGCTACACGCCCTCAATGTTTAACGCGGCGCGGATTGGGTTTCGCGTCGAGTAGTTTCAACTAGGAGGCCAGTCATGGCTGTACAGCAGAATCGTAAGACTCGTTCCAAGAGGGGCATGCGTCGTGCACACGACGCCATTGGTGGGCCCACGCTCACCGTTGATGAGACCTCTGGGGAGACCCGTCGTCGTCACCACGTGAGTGCTGACGGTTTTTATCGCGGTAAGAAGGTAGTGGATACCGGCGACGACGAGTAATCGTTTTTGTCAGGATACGCCTTTCTTTTCCCTGGCCAGGGGTCACAGTCCGTTGGCATGCTCTCGCAGGCAGCGGAACACTACGCAGTGGTCGGAGACACTTTCGCCGAGGCCAGTGATGCCCTGGGTTATGACCTGTGGGCGCTCGTCAGTCAAGGCCCTGAAGACCAGCTCACCCTCACTGAGTTCACCCAGCCCGCTATTCTGACTGCCAGCGTGGCGCTTTATCGCTGCTGGCAGCAAGAAGGCGGGCCGAGCCCCGAGTTTGTGGCGGGGCACAGCTTAGGCGAGTACTCCGCATTGGTGATCGCGGGCGCATTGTCGCTAAATGACGGGGCTCGGCTAGTGCAGACTCGTGGGCGCGCCATGCAATCCGCGGTGCCGGCAGGAGAGGGCGCCATGGCCGCCGTACTGGGTTTGAGCGATGCGGTTATTGATGAAATCTGCGTCACGCATTGCAATGACACTGCCTATGTTGGCGCGGTCAACTACAACTCCCCCGGGCAGGTCGTCATAGCAGGCCATGCCGGTGCGGTGGAATCCGCGGGTGCCTTTATGAAAGAGGCAGGTGCCAAGCGCGTGTTGCCGCTACCTGTAAGCGCGCCTTTTCATACCCCTCTGATGCAGCCTGCTGCGGCCGTGATGGCCGAGGCATTCCAAACGGTAGAGCTCAGCGATGCAACGGTTCCTGTGATCAGCAATGTTGATGCGCAGCCGCACCGTAAGGCGATGGAAATCAGACGACTTCTGGTCCGTCAGGTTTCGGAGCCGGTGATGTGGACGCAATGCGTGATTACGCTTCTCGAGGCGGGGTGTACGCGCTTTGCAGAGTGCGGCCCAGGCAAGGTGTTAGCCGGTCTGCTCAAGCGGATTGATCGGTCTATTCAGTGCGCCACGTTGGAAGACCCTGAGGCGCTCAAAGTTACTGCAACGGAGGCTGCACGATGAGCGAAGGTGAGCAAAGAGTTGCGCTTGTCACCGGCGCAAGCAGAGGGATCGGCGCTGCCATTGCGCGGATGTTAGCCGAGCAGCACATGACCGTAGTGGGTACTGCCACCAGCGAAGCTGGTGCGGCCGGCATCAGTGAAGCGCTTAGCGGACTGGGTGGTATTGGCAAGGTCCTGAATGTCACGGATCCCGACAGTGTTGAGGCGCTGATTGCTGGTATTCGCGAAGAGTTGGGACATCCGCTCGTGCTGATCAACAACGCGGGCATCACACAAGACAACATACTGATGCGCATGAAGGAGGACGAGTGGCAGTCGGTTATCGATACGAACCTCACGGCGCTGTACCGTCTCAGCAAGGCCTGTTTGCGCGGCATGACTAAGGCCCGTTGGGGGCGCATTATCAATGTCACCTCCGTTGTCGGATCCATGGGTAACGCGGGGCAGAGCAATTATGCTGCCACCAAAGCCGGCGCAGAGGGGATGGCGCGCTCCCTCGCCAGAGAGCTCGGCTCACGCTCGGTGACCGTGAACTGCATTGCGCCCGGGTTCATCGACACTGACATGACTCGCGCGCTCGCTGATGAGCAGCGAGAGGTCCTACAGAACCAGATTCCTTTGGGGCGACTCGGCTCACCAGACGATGTGGCTGCTGCGGTGGCCTTTCTGGCCAGTGATGCCGCCCAATACATCACCGGTGAGACGCTCCATGTGAATGGCGGCCTCTACATGGGCTAAGCCGCGCTATCAAGGGTCGAATATCCGTCAAAAAGGGTTTTACTTGCGTCAAAAGCTTGTAAAATCCACCGCGTTTGGGTCTTGTGCCCGACGACAACCGGGAGCAAAGAGCACGTCATGAGCAATATTGAAGATCGAGTGAGAAAAATTGTCGCCGAGCAATTGGGCGTCAAAGAAGAGGAAGTCAAGGCAGAGGCGTCATTCGTTGATGATCTGGGTGCGGATTCCCTCGACACAGTAGAGCTGGTCATGGCGCTCGAGGAAGAATTCGAGACTGAAATCCCTGACGAAGAGGCAGAAAAGATCACCACCGTTCAGCTGGCGATCGACTACATCAACACCAACCTCTCCTGAGCGGGTCTCAGCAACTGAATATCGGGGCCGCTCTGCTCATGCAGCGCGGCCTTTTTCGTTTTATTGAATCGACGAACGCATCGACTTAATCTCGTCTGGCGCCTCGGCCATTAAGCCGAACGCTAGAATAACAAGGCATTGGCAAACCTCACGGGGCAGAAGGGGCGCATCATGAAAGGCAACAGAGTGGTCGTTACCGGCATGGGTGCCGTTACGCCATTGGGTATGGACGTAGATTCGAGCTGGTCGGCCATCTGCGATGGCCGAAGCGGTGCCGCGATGATTGAGCAGTTCGATGCGGCCGCCTTTAGTACGCGCTTTAGCGCCAGCGTTAAAAACTTCAGCGTTGACGGATACCTCGAGCCGCGCGATGCGAGACGAATGGACCCGTTCATTCAGTACGGCATGGTGGCGGGTATCCAGGCCTTCAGAGACTCCGGGGTTGAGGTCACCGAGGCGAACGCGGCGCGAATCGGCTGCGCCATCGGCTCGGGCATTGGCGGCATTGGCTCCATTGAAGATACCGCCATGCTGGTTGACCAAAAGGGCCCCAGGCGGATATCGCCGTTTTTCGTCCCTGGCGCCATTATCAACATGATCTCTGGGAATCTGTCGATTCTCTATAACCTGCAGGGCCCAAATATCGCGGTAGTCACCGCCTGCACTACCGGCACTCACAACATCGGCCTTGGTGCGCGCATGATCGCTGCAGGCGACGTCGACGCGATGCTGGTCGGCGGCGCCGAGATGGCAACAACCCCAGTCGGTATTGGCGGCTTTGCTGCCGCGCGCGCCTTGTCCACCCGTAACGATGACCCGCAGCGCGCCTCGCGACCATGGGATGCGGACCGTGATGGGTTCGTGCTGGGTGATGGGGCGGGCATGCTTATGCTTGAATCTTTGGATAGCGCAAAATCCCGTAGCGCTCATATTTATTGTGAGCTGACAGGCTTCGGTATGAGCGGGGACGCGTACCACATGACGTCACCGCCGGAGGATGGCCGTGGCGCTGCCGCATCGATGCAGCAGGCCCTGAACGATGCGGGTCTATCGAAAGAGGACATCGATTATGTCAATGCTCACGGCACCTCGACGGAAGCGGGGGACCTGGCAGAGTCGCTGGCAGTGAAGAGTGTTTTCGGCGCCCATGCGTCAGACCTGGCGGTCAGTTCGACAAAATCCATGATCGGGCATCTGCTGGGCGCGGCGGGATCGGTAGAAGCGATTCTGACGATTCTGGCGCTACGGGATAACGTGGCTCCGCCGACGATTAATCTCGATAACCCCGGCGAGGGATGCGATCTCAACTACGTGCCACATCAAGCGCAGGAGCGAACTATTCGTCACGCGCTGTCCAACTCATTCGGATTTGGTGGCACCAACGGCTCTCTGATTTTCAGTGAGCTGGGCTGAGCGCCCGACACCGCATGTCACTGACCTGGGTCGATGGTGTGGCTGCCGAAACGGTGCCCGCAGACGATCGAGGGCTACATTACGCCGACGGCGCCTTCGAAACGCTGTCCTGTCACGAGGGGCGCATTCAGCATGAGGACCTTCATCGGAGCCGGCTGACTCGAGCGCTCGCGGCGTTACGGGTAACAAGCGCCGCCGAACAGGGCGCGCGCCTCTTTGCAGAAGCTGGGCAGTGTCTCGAGACTGCCCGGCACACAGGTATTGCCCGCTTGACCGTAACACGGGGCTCGGGGCCTCGTGGATACACGCCGCCAGAAACCCCTCGGTTAAGGTCTATTCTGCGCGCCTACCCACGACCCGAGTCTCCGCACGCCGAGTTGCGTTGCGGTGTCGCCGCTACTCGTTGGGCAACACAGCCTCAACTTGCAGGGCTTAAGTTGCTGGCGCGGACTGAACAGGTGCTGGCCGCCGGTGAAGGAGCAGCTGACGGCTGGGATGACATGGTCATGCTAGACAGCGATGATCATGTGATTTCCAGCAGTCGCGCGAATTTGTTCATGCTCTTTGGTAAACAGGTCGTGACACCTTGCCTTGCTCAATGTGGTATCGCGGGCACACGACGAGAGCTATTGCTTACTGAGATCCTGCCCGCGACGGATTACGCCGTGGAGATCAGACCTATCTCGCTGGCGGAATGTTTGTCTGCAGACGCATTGATCGCAACGAATTCGGTATCCGGGGTCACCCCGGTCACGCAGGTCTGTGAGTCCATGCTGGTCTCAGAGGGCGGTAGAGAGTGGGTCACGGCACTGCAACGCGCCATGGAAGATCAGCTGACATGACAAAACGTGTCACCCTCGCTGCCTTGCTGCTGTGTGCCGTTGCAGTTGCTGCCAGTGCGCTGCGCTTGGCCGCAGTCTGGAACCAGGCGCTCGCGATCCCCGCGGAGGGGACCATTATTACTGTGGCTAAGGGTGAAAGCTTGAGCAAGGTGCTCGCGCGAGCCGAGCATAATGAATGGTTAAGCCAGGGCAACTGGGTAGGTGTCGTCGCCCGATGGCAGGGCTTGGATGAGCACATTCAGGCGGGTGAGTTTGCCCTCAATGCCCCGCTGACCGCTGGCGAGTTCATAGAGAAATTGGCAGCAGGAGAGGTAGTGCGTCGAAGTGTGACACTGCCGGAAGGGATCACGCTGGCCGAGGCGATCGCGATCTTGCACCGGGAGTCCACGCTGGCCAAAACGCCTCTTGCCGATTTATCGGCCGCCTTGTTGGTGATGACCGGGCGCCGAGACTCAGCCGAGGGGCTTTTTCTTCCGGAGACCTGGTCTTACACCCGCGGTGACTCAGATCTCGATATTCTGCGGAGGTCGCATCAAGCGTTGACTGAGTTGCTCTCCTCATTGTGGGAACGTCGCCCTGATGGCTCGGTGCTGGCATCTCCTTACGCCGCTTTAACCCTCGCGTCGATCGTCGAAAAAGAGACCGGGGTGGCAGAAGAGCGCAGGCAAATCGCCGGGGTTTTCTTGCGCCGGCTTGAAAAGGGGATGCGTTTGCAGACTGACCCCACCGTCATTTATGGTCTTGGCGATGACTACGATGGCGACATAAAGCGACGACACTTGCGAGACACCACCAACCCCTACAACACCTATGCCATTCATGGGCTCCCGCCGACCCCTATCGCCTTGCCCGGTGAGGCAGCATTGCGCGCCGTCTTTGCGCCCGATGATGCCGGGGCGCTCTATTTTGTTGCGAAGGGCGATGGCTCACATGCTTTTAGCGTGACGCTGGAGGAGCATGAAGAGAACGTGCGCCGCTATCAGCTGACCCGACGCGCAGACTACCGATCCTCGCCCAAAGCGTCGGCTGATCAGTAAAGAGTATGACTGGGCGCTTTATCACTATCGAAGGCGGAGAGGGCGCAGGAAAATCGACCGCGCAGACCTTTTTGGCTGAGAAGCTGACAGCGCAGGGCATATCGGTCTTGCAAACCCGGGAACCTGGCGGCACACCTCTGGCGGAGGCAATCCGCCGCAATTTATTGAGCGTCGACGAAGAAGCCCCGGTAGAAATGGCGGAGTTGTTGCTTGTCTTTGCCGCTCGCGCGCAACACCTGAGCAAAGTGATTGAGCCCGCGTTGAATAAGGGGCAGTGGGTACTGTGCGATCGATTTACTGACGCAACCTATGCTTATCAGGGAGCAGGCAGAGGCCTATCGGCTGAGCTCATTGGCAAGCTTGAATCGCTGGTTCAGGGCGGCAGGGTGCCTGACACCGTCATCTTGTTGGACATGCCACCAGAGATTGGCATGGCCCGGGCCCGTGCGCGTGGCGCGTTGGACCGCTTTGAACAAGAAGAGCAGGCGTTTTTCGAGCGAGTGCGCCAGGGTTACCTTGACCGCGCTGCCCGTTTTCCTGACCGCTATATTGTTGTTGACGCGGCACAGGGCCTGGGCGGTGTCCAAAAATCTCTGGAGGCGACAATGACAAACTGGTGTGTCGATGAGTGACACATCTGAGCTCGCTGTCGAGCTGCGTGACGCGACACCGCCCTGGCTCTTGAGTCACTTACGAGAGTGGATCTCAGGCGCGGGCGATAAAGGCCACGCATATCTTGTGGTGAGTGAGGATGCGAATGAAGCTAGCCTCTTTGCGGGGCAACTGGCGATGCGGCAGCTTTGTCACGACCCCCAAGACGGGCTGGCTTGCGGGCAATGCCAAAGTTGTAAGGCCTTTCTTCAAGGGACCCACGGCGACCTAATGTTGCTCCAGGTGCCGGACGGCAAAACGGCGATCGGGATTGATCAGGTCCGAGAGGCCACACACTTCCTACAACAGACCGCGCTCTATGGCGCAGCTAAGTTACTATTGGTTCGTGATGCTGACCAGATGACGCTTGCGGCGGCAAACAGTCTGTTGAAAACACTGGAAGAACCGCCCGGCAACGCGTTGATGCTGCTTTCCAGCGCTGAGGCCTGGCGACTGCCGCCGACTGTTAGATCGCGCTGCCAATTATTGCGTCTGCCGCGCAGTGAAAAAGATGCAGCGCTGAAATGGTTAGGTTCACAAGTCGGGGGTTCTGCTGCAAACGCTGAACATTTGCTGGACATGGCGCAAGGGCGAGCGGTCTCAGCGCGGCTGATGGCTGATTCAGAAAGCCTCGCCGCAAAAGAAGCGCTTGTTGCAAGCTTTCCCGTTTTGAGTGAGCAACGGGCTGGTCCGCCCGCGGCTTGGTCCGGCGTCGATTTGAGCGTGCTGCTGTCAGAGTTGCTCGTCTGGGTTGAAGGTCAGGTGCGGGGGGTCGATACGGATCGTTTTTGTCATCAGGCGCAAAGCTGGTTGTTATTGCATCGTTGCGTGGCGGAGCTGTCGTCGAGGGTCAAGCGAGGTGCGACGCCCGGGAAGGATATCGTTATCGCAGAGCTATTCCGCCTGTGTCGAAGCCGGGACCACGCGGCCTTCGCAGACATTGGCGGACGATTTCTATCGAGCCTTGGCAGGGAAGGTGTAGCCAGTTAAGGTAAGGATATGAGTGATGTTGATCAGCAATCGGTGCTGGCCCTAACGATTCAGGACAAAAGCGTTCTCTACGGCGCTTATATGTCTTTTCTTAAAAATGGTGGGCTGTTTGTGCCGACGGCTCGGTCATATCGTCTGGGAGATGAGGTTTTCTTATTGCTCACCCTCATGGATGAGCCAGAAAAGCTACCCGTTGCCGGACGCGTTGTGTGGATCACTCCGGTGGGTGCCCAGGGCAACAGGCAAGCGGGCATCGGTATCGAATTTTCCCATGAAGACGCCACCATCACCGCCAAAATTGAAAATCATCTGGCGGGCTCTCTGACCTCGGATCGGGTCACGCACACGCTCTGATTTGTTAAAAAGCACGTGCAAAAAAGCGGGCCCCGAGGGGCCCGTAGTCATAGACTTTTAGGAGTGGTGCGTTCGCGGGCACATCAGCGAACACACAGTCCGGGCACTTGGGATACCCGGTGTCGTCAGGCTTCTTGAGGGGCACTGCGACCTATTCATTATGACTGAAGCGCCAAATTAATCCAGCCACGGCCCGCCAATTCTTAGATCAATGCGTCATATTACCTGCTTTGCTGTATGAAAATTCAATATTTAATTTAGATTATAATCATAAGCAATTGTTTTTTATTATTTTTATTTAAGCGCGGTTTCTCTAGTCATTTCTCATCATGGTGTTGGCGATCGGGCGATCTCAGAGGGCGCTCCGAACCCGAAGTCCCCGCCCGAAATCGTTGTAAACACTGGCCTTTTATGACAACATCGCGCGCCTCGCTGGTAGCCCTGTCACGGTCTTTCCTGCGTTTTGTGCGGAAGTGGCGGAATTGGTAGACGCGCTGGATTTAGGTTCCAGTGTCTTATGACGTGAGAGTTCAAGTCTCTCCTTCCGCACCAAGTTCCGCCAAGAAGGCACGTAACGCCCCGCGTTGAACCGGGCAGAGCGCCACTGCGAACAAACGGTATCGCATACCTTACATCTTGCATTTTTCAGGAGCACAAACATGCGGGTCTCCGTAGAAACAACGTCCGGATTAGAGCGTCGATTGACCGTCGGTGTGCCGGCTGATCGGGTGGATGTCGCCGTCGACAAGCGGCTTCAGGAAGCTGCCCGCAATGTGCGGTTGCCGGGATTCCGTCCCGGAAAGGTCCCCATGCGGGTGATGCAGCAGCGATTTGGTGCGGGTGTGAGACAGGAGGTGCTGGGCGAAGTGATCAGCCAGTCATTTCAGGAGGCGGTTATCTCCGAAAATCTCCGACCGGCAGGCCAGCCCAACATCGAAGCGCGTAAGATGGACGCGGGGCAGGATGTCGAGTACACGGCTACTTTTGAGGTCTTTCCCACCGTCGAAGTCGGTGCGATTGACGATTTGTCAATCGAGAAGCCTGTCGCCGACGTTACAGACGCGGATATCGACGACATCGTCGAGGTGTTTCGCAAGCAGCAGGGAAAATTGGTCACCGCTGAGCGCGCCGCGGTAAAAGGCGACACATTGGTAATCGATTTTGAAGGTTTTCGCGATGGTGAGGCCTTTGAGGGCGGTTCTGGTGAGGGCACCTCTCTGGAGTTGGGTTCGGGCCGGATGATTCCCGGATTTGAAGACGGCTTGATCGACGCGAGCGCCGGCGAGGAAAAAGTGTTGCAGCTCACCTTTCCGGAGGACTACCAGTCAGAAGATCTCGCCGGTGCCGACGTAGAATTCAAGGTGCAGGTTAAGGAAGTCCAGGAATTGGAGCTCGCGCCGGTAGATGAGGCCCTGTTTGCGCAATATGGCTTGGAAGAGGGCACGGAGGAGAGCTTTCGCGCCGAGGTGAAGCAGAACATGGAGCGCGAGCTCCGCAATGCGATCGAGGCGTCAGTGAAGACGCAGGTGATGGATGCCATTGTGGCCGCCCACTGTGAGCTGGAACTGCCTGCATCTTTGATCGCTCAGGAAGTGAATGCCATGCGTCAGCAGATGTTTCAGCAGTTCGGCGGGGCTGCGCCGCAGGACTTAGACCTAGCGTCAATCTTGCCCGACGAAATGTTCTCTGATCAGGCTGAACGCCGGGTTAAGCTTGGGCTTGTTGTGGCGGAAATGATCAGCCAGTTTGAGTTAACGGCGGAGCCCGCTAAGGTGCGTGAGGCCATTGAAGATATCGCGTCGACCTATCAAGACCCTGAGGAAGTGATTAATTGGTACTACTCAGAGAACGAGCAGTTGGCAGGTATTGAATCACGTGTGCTGGAGGATGCAGTGGTAGAGAAACTGCTTTCCACCGCCGCTATCGCAGAGGTGGAGTGCAGCTATCAGGATGCGTTGGCCAAAGCGCGACCGGCGACTCCGGCAGAGTAGACGACAAAAGGAATGAGCATGGAACAGTCAGGTTTCGATCAGGACCCACAGGCCCTCGGCTTGGTGCCGATGGTGATCGAGCAGACTTCTCGAGGGGAGCGCTCCTTCGACATTTACTCGCGGCTTCTGAAGGAGCGGGTGATCTTTATCGTTGGTGCGATTGAAGATCACATGGCGAATCTGATCGTGGCGCAGCTCCTGTTTCTGGAGTCTGAGAACCCCGACAAGGACGTGCATCTCTACATCAATAGTCCCGGTGGCTCGGTGACGGCAGGCCTGTCGATTTACGACACGATGCGCTTCATCAAGCCGGATGTGAGCACCATGTGCATTGGCCAAGCGGCGTCGATGGGTGCCTTTCTCCTGAGTGGTGGCACCAAGGGTAAGCGCTACATCCTACCCAATGCCCGCACGATGATTCATCAGCCCAGCGGGGGCGCTCAAGGCCAGGCTACAGATATCGAAATTCAGGCCAAGGAGATTCTGTTTCTTCGGGAGCGCCTGAATAGCCTGCTGGCTGATCACACGGGCCAAACCATGGAAGTGATTGAGCGGGACACAGAGCGCGATCGCTTTATGAGCGCTGAGCAGAGCGTGGAATACGGCCTGGTCGATGAGGTAATTAGCAGTCGCTAGGCACGCCAGATCTCGATATTGCCCTGACTTGCAAAGTCCCCTGAAACGTATCAATGTTAACGGCGATTAGCGGGAGCACTTAGGACAGGTCATGACGGACGAAAACACCTCTGGCGACAACGGCAAACTGCTGTACTGCTCATTTTGCGGCAAGAGCCAGAATGAGGTGCGCAAGCTGATTGCAGGTCCGTCTGTGTTTATTTGCGACGAGTGCGTCGACCTCTGCAACGACATTATCCGCGAGGAAATACAGGAGGCGGGTAGTGAGGGCGAGAGTGCCAAGCTTCCCATCCCCGCCGATATCAACGAAATCCTAAATCAGTACGTGATTGGTCAGCAGAAAGCCAAGCGCGTGCTCGCGGTCGCCGTATACAACCACTACAAACGGCTGCGTAATGCATCACCCGCATCGCACAGCGCCGAGGATGTCGAGCTCAGTAAGTCCAATATTTTGCTGGTAGGCCCCACGGGCTCGGGCAAGACCTTGCTTGCCGAAACGCTAGCGAGATTGTTGGATGTGCCCTTTACTATTGCCGACGCCACTACGCTGACCGAGGCGGGCTACGTCGGAGAAGACGTCGAAAATATTATCCAAAAGCTGCTCCAGAAGTGCGACTACGATGTCGATCGCGCCCAGATGGGGATCGTTTATATCGATGAAATCGACAAGATTTCCAGAAAATCAGATAACCCTTCGATCACACGGGATGTGTCAGGCGAGGGCGTACAGCAGGCCCTCCTAAAATTGATTGAGGGCACGGTGGCATCAGTGCCACCTCAAGGCGGACGCAAGCACCCTCAGCAGGAGTTTTTGCAGGTCGATACCAGCAACATTCTGTTCATTTGTGGCGGCGCCTTCGCGGGTCTCGACAAAGTCATTCGCAATCGCTCCGAGAAGGGCGGAATCGGCTTTGGCGCAGAGGTCAAAAGCAAAGAGGAAACTCGCAACTTCGGCGAAACACTCTCTGATCTGCAACCAGAGGATTTGGTGCAGTACGGCTTGATTCCGGAGTTTGTGGGTAGGTTGCCCATTATCGCCACGCTTGAGGAGCTTGATGCTGAGGCACTGATCAGGATTCTCACCGAACCGCGCAACGCGCTGACCAAGCAGTATGCCAAAATGTTTGAGATGGAAGGAGTGGAAATAGATTTCCGCGAGGACGGCCTGCAGGCTGTGGCCGAGCGAGCCATGGAGCGTAAGACAGGCGCGAGGGGGCTTCGCTCAATCCTCGAAGGCATTTTGCTCGAATCGATGTACGCCATTCCCTCGACTCCCGACGTCGCAAAGATTGTTGTTGACGAATCGGTCGTAAAGGGCGACTCAGAGCCGCTATTGGTCTACGAGACGCCGAGTGCCGCCGTGGCGGGCGCGGAAGAGTAGTGAGTCCGTGCCGCTCCTCGGGCGGCATCATCAATCCATTTTGACCCGTTATGGGTACTTATTCGTGGACGTGGGCCTTTAAAAGGTCGCACTGAGCCCCCATATTGGCAATAGGAACGGAGTAGACGATGACCGATCAAGACCACCAATTGCCCTTGCTGCCGCTTCGAGACGTGGTGGTATATCCTCACATGGTGCTGCCGTTGTTTGTTGGACGCGAGCGATCCATTGAGGCCCTGGAGCACGCGATGCTCGACAACAAGCAGGTGCTGCTGGTTGCGCAGCGCAATGCGTCCGATGACCAGCCCGGCGTCGATGACCTGTATCAGGTCGGCACCGTGTCCAATATCCTCCAGCTACTCAAATTGCCCGATGGCACAATTAAGGTCTTGGTTGAGGGCAGCTACCGTGCCGCAGTGCTGGCCATCGACGACGATGAGCAATTTGCAGTGGCCTCGGTTAGACAAATTGAGGCCGATCCCCTGTCCGAGCGCGACGCCGCCTCTCTGGTTAAGGCGACGGTAGAGCAGTTCGAAAAATACGTGGGTTTGAGCAAAAAAGTGCCTGCAGAGGTGCTGACCTCCCTGTCTGGCATTGATGAACCTGGTCGCCTCGCGGATACCATCTCAGCTCACATGGGCGTTGATCTTGAAGAGAAGCAGCGGATTCTAGAGATCGCTGATGTGCAAGGACGTCTAGAGCATCTTCAGTCCCTGATGGATGCGGAGATTGATCTGTTCCAGGTCGAAAAGCGCATCCGTGGTCGGGTCAAAAAACAGATGGAAAAAAGCCAGCGCGAGTACTACCTCAACGAGCAGATGAAGGCGATTCAGAAAGAGCTCGGTGAAATGGATGACGCGCCGAATGAAGTCGATGATTTGCAGAACAAAATCAACGACGCACGCATGCCAGAGGAGGCGCTGGAGAAGGCCAATGCTGAGCTAAGTAAGCTCAAAATGATGTCCCCGATGTCGGCCGAGGCGTCTGTCGTGCGCGGCTATCTCGATTGGATGGTTAGCATTCCGTGGTTCAAGCGCAGCAAGGTTCGCCATGACCTGAAGCGAGCGCAGACCGTGCTGGACGCGGACCATTTTGGGCTCGAGGAGGTGAAGGAGCGCATCCTTGAATACTTGGCAGTACAAAAGCGGGTGCGGAAACTAAAAGGCCCCGTGCTTTGCCTCGTCGGGCCGCCGGGCGTGGGTAAAACATCCTTGGGTGAGTCAATTGCCCGCTCAACGAACCGGAAATTTATCCGAATGGCTTTGGGTGGTGTCCGCGACGAAGCGGAGATAAGAGGCCACCGGCGAACCTATATCGGCTCCATGCCCGGCAAATTACTGCAGAGGATGTCCAAGGCCGGTGTCAGAAACCCGCTTTTCCTTTTGGATGAGATCGACAAGATGGGGATGGACCACCGGGGCGATCCGGCCTCTGCCATGCTGGAAGTGCTCGACCCGGAGCAAAATCACGCGTTCAACGATCATTATCTCGAGGTTGACTATGACCTTTCTGACGTGATGTTCGTGTGCACCTCCAACACTATGAATATCCCCGGACCCCTGCTGGATCGGATGGAAGTGATTCGCATCCCGGGCTACACCGAGGACGAGAAGCTCAACATCGCTCAGAAATATCTGATACCCAAGCAAACGAAGCTCAATGGGCTCAAGTCGGACGAGATCGACCTCTCGGAAGAGGCCTGCTTAGACATTATCCGCTACTACACCCGCGAAGCCGGGGTCAGGGCGTTGGAGCGCCAGATTGCCAAAGTGTGCCGCAAAATGGTCAAGGCTTTTGCGCTGGGCGAGCAGGAGTCTGGGCAGACCATCAGCCCGGAATCACTACCGGATATTCTCGGGGTGCGAAAATTCAATTTCGGCACTGCCGAACAGGAGAACAAGGTTGGGCAAGTCACGGGGTTGGCCTGGACGTCTGTGGGTGGTGAGCTCCTGACCATTGAGGTGGCCTCGACCCGGGGTAAGGGGCGCGTTGTGAAGACTGGCTCTCTGGGTGACGTGATGCAGGAGTCGATTCAGGCAGCAAATACAGTGGTCAGAGCCAAGTCTCAAACCCTTGGCATTCCTGCGCGCTTCCATGACACGCGCGACATGCATATTCACGTTCCTGAGGGTGCGACCCCCAAGGATGGCCCCAGCGCCGGTATCGCGATGTGCACCGCGTTGGTGAGCAGTTTCACGGAAATTCCTGTGCGAGCTGATGTCGCCATGACGGGCGAAATCACGCTCCGCGGAGAGGTCTTGCCGATAGGCGGTTTAAAAGAAAAGCTGCTGGCGGCCCGTCGAGGCGGTATCAGCACGGTCGTGATCCCTCATGAAAACGAGCGGGATCTTCAAGAAGTGCCTGATAACATTAAGGAAAATCTCGAAATTCGGCCGGTCAAGTGGATCGATGAGGTGCTGGCGATCGCACTCGAGCGCCTGCCCGAACCTCTCGACGATGATGCCTATCTCGCAGCCTCTGAAAATATCGGACAGGGGGATGACGCAGGTCAGGAATCTATGGACGCTAATCGGCCCAGATCCCACTGATTTCAAGCGTTTCAGCGTTGACCGCACCTAGTGGCAGGGGTAGTCTATCTGCAGGCGCTGAGATATGTGCCGGTGAATATTCAGCTCAAACCACTCGAGGGGTAACAACGTGAACAAAAATGACTTGATTGACGCCATTGCCGCAGACGCGGATCTTTCCAAAGCTTCTGCCGGTCGTGCGCTTGATGCGGCGATTGGTGCGATTACTGGCGCGCTGTCGAAAGGCGGTAGTGTGTCGCTGGTAGGCTTCGGAACGTTTTCCGTCAAGGCGAGAGCGGCTCGCCAGGGACGCAATCCGCGTACGGGTGAGACCATCCAGATCGCGGCCTCGAACACGCCTGGGTTCAAAGCGGGCAAGGCGCTAAAGGATGCCGTTAATAAGTAACTGAACCTGTTATGCCGTCTTGGGGCGGTTGCGAGGAAGGCGCCATTGTGCGCCTTCTTTTCGTCTAGCTCCTTCGATTTCAACCAACCGTTAAAGAGCCACATTACTATGCTTCAGTCCATGCGCCAAAGCACCCAAAGTACCGCAGCAAAGGTGATTATTGGCCTTATCGTGCTGTCCTTTGCTGCTTTCGGGCTGGAGACCTTGCTTCCTGGTGGCTCAGGCACATCGGTTGCTGAGGTCAATGGCGAGGAAATCACGCCGTTCGCGTTGCAGGAGGCGATCACACAGCAAAAACGCCAGTTGGTCAGTGTGCTAGGAGACGATATTGATCCCGCGTTACTGGATGACGACCGATTGCAGCCCAGAGCACTTCAATCATTGATCCAGCGCGCACTGCTGCTCCAGAAGAGCACGGCATTGAGCCTGGTGGCGTCCGAGGCGCAGGTTGGCAAGTCAATCACCGGAATTGAGGCGTTCCAGTTAAACGGCATATTTTCTCCCGACGCTTACAAGAGCGTGCTGGCTAACGCAGGTTACACGCCGGAGCGGTTTCGCAGAGCCCAGGCCGAGGACATTGTGCTGACACAACTGCAAACCGCGATCAGTGAGACTGAATTCGCCACGCAGACAGAGCTCGCAGCAACCGCCAACCTGATTGCCGAAGAGCGCGATGTACGCTACGTCGTGATTCCTGAAACAGGGCTGGTGACGGACGAGGATCTCTCCGATGCGGCGCTACAAAGTTACTACCAGCAGAACGAGGCCACGTTTTTTAACCCTGAGCAATTAGTGGTTGACTACATTCTGCTCGATCCAGCCGACTTTGCGGTGTCAGTGGATGAGTCGGTGGTGGAAGAGCAATACGAGGCCGTGAAGGACGAGTACGAGGTCGCGGAGCAGGCAAGGGTCGCTCATATCTTGCTGATTCAGGACGACGACGAGACTGACACTGCCTACGAGCTGCGCGTAGCCAAGACGGCAGAACGGATCGGGCGCGGAGAGAATTTTGCCGATTTGGCGGCCGAGCTCTCGGATGACTTGGGTTCAGCCAGCCTCGGTGGCGAGCTAGGTTTTACAGATGGTTCCGCCTTTCCTGCTGCAATGGAGACTGCCATCGCAGCGCTGGCGGAACCCGGTGATATTTCGGGAGCCGTCGAAACCGATGCGGGCACCCATTTCATTCGCCTCGAGGAGCGCATTGCCGCGGATTCTGTAAATTACGCCTCGGTGCGAGAGGAGCTTCGGGCCTCAATTGAAGCCGCGGAGGCCGAGCGTAATCTATTGATCGCGGTCGAAGAGCTGAGAGATCTCGCCTTCAATGCGCCGGATCTCTCATCCCCGGCGGCAGCAATCGGTGCCGAAGTGCTTGTTTCAGAGCCGTTTTCACTGGGCGAGGGCGTCGGGCTTTTCACTGACTCCCGCCTGAGGGAGCTCGCTTTCTCTGATGATGTTAAAGAGTCAGGCAACAATAGCGAAGTGCTAGAGTTAGCGGGTCAGCGTTTTGTTGCTGTCCGGGTGCGCGACGTACGCGCACCACAAGTTGCGCCTTTTGGCGAAGTCGAACGTGAGGTGCGGCGCGGTCTTAGAGCGGAACTTGAGGCAACAGCGCTGGCGGACATGGCCGCCAGGGCCGAGACGTTACTGGCGTCAGGCGAATCAATGGAGTCAGCGGCTAACGCCCTCGGTATGGAGTGGCGGGTGGAACTGGCTGCGACACGTTTAACTAGCCAGCTCCCGCAGCCAGTGCTGGAGACGGCTTTCGCCATGCCGCGGGGTCAAACAGGGCGGTTGCGCACAGTGTCCGTGCCCGGAGAGGGCTACGCGCTGGTCCAGTTGGCTCGAGTGAACCCCGGCGATGTAGCAGCGTTGAGCAGCGCCGAGGCACAGCAGTTGTTTGATCTCCGCAGCGGTGAACAGCAGCGGCTTAGCTTCGATGAGTTTCTGGTTCATCAGCGCAACGCAGCCGACATTGTCATTCGCTGAGTCGGCGCTGGCCAACGGCGGGCTTCAAGCATGGTGAGCGGAGGCGCTGAACAGGGCGGCTCACTGGAGGAACTGTTGGGTCAGGTCCCTGACAGACACCACGCGGTCAGCCACAAAGAGGGCGTGCTTTCCGTAAATGGACGCCACCCTGCGCCGCTCAATCTGTGGCAACCTGACTACTGCGGCGATATCGATATGGCCATCTCGTCAGATGGGACCTGGTACCACGAGGGCGTGGCTATAAAGCGCCCTGAGCTTTGGCATTTGTTTGCAGGAATTCTTCGGCGCGAGGCCGACGGTGAGTACTATCTGGTAACCCCTGTCGAGAAATGCCGAGTCGATGTCGCGCTGCATCCCTTGATGATCACCGATATGCAATGGGATGAATCGGGGGGTAGTGCTCAGCTATTGGCCGTGCTCAATGCCGGCGGCATATTTCCTGTGGGCCCCGAGTATCCCCTGAAGCTAGAGCAAAAAGCCGGCGGGGCCGCGTATATCGAGCTTCCCCACGGGCTTTCAGCCTTATGCTCTAGGGCGGCTTGGTACCGGCTGGTCGACCTTGCTGATGACGACCACAGCATTACAAGTGGCGGAGCCAAGTTCTTTTTAAGCTGATACCGCGCTTACATATTGGGGTAGTTCGGACCGCCAAAGCCCTCAGGACTCACCCAGGTAATGTTCTGTGAGGGGTCCTTAATGTCGCAGGTTTTGCAGTGTACGCAGTTTTGCGCGTTAATTTGAAAGCGTGGACCCTCGGTGTCTTCAACGATCTCGTAAACCCCAGCAGGACAGTAACGCTGCGCGGGCTCGGCGTACTTTGGCAGGTTCACTGCGATCGGGACTGAGCTGTCCTTCAGCGTGAGGTGACACGGCTGATCTTCTTCATGGTTGGTATTGGACAGGAACACCGAGGAGAGCCGATCAAACGTAATGGTGTTATCGGGTTTGGGATATTCGATCACTTTTGCTGAGGAAGCTTCCTCAAGACAGGCATGATCAGGCTTCGCATCGTGTAGCGTGAAGGGCAAGCGTCCTGCAAACAGGTTTTGATCGATCCAGACCATCGCGGCACCGAGTAAGGTGCCGAACTTATGCATGAAGCCTGAGAAGTTACGGGCGCTATGCAGTTCCTTGCCTAACCAGGAATCGCTGATCCTGCCCGCCAGATCAGTCAGCAGAACAGGCGGCGCTTCGCTTTGCAGCGCAGCCATAATGCTTTCTGCCGCCAGCATGCCGCTCTTCATGGCAGTGTGGTTGCCCTTGATCTTGACGCTGTTCAGAGTACCTGCATCACACCCCACTAATACGCCCCCGGGAAAGGCCATGTCAGGTAGTGAGTTTTGCCCGCCCTTGGCCAGCGCACGTGCACCGTAAGCGATGCGCTCCCCACCCTCGAGGACCTCCCGGGTCTTCGAGTGGGTTTTCCAGCGCTGGAACTCTTCGAACGGACTGAGGTGCGGGTTGCTGTAATTTAGATCGGCAATCAGACCCAGATAAACCTCGTGATTTTCAGCGTGGTACAGGAATGCGCCGCCGCTGGAGTTGGATTCCGACAGTGGCCAGCCAATACCGTGCACAACCAGCCCTTCCTGATGCTTATCAGGGTCAATTTTCCAGACTTCTTTAATGCCGATGCCATAGTGTTGCGGATCTTTGCCTTCATCGAGGTTAAAGTGCGCGATCAACTGCTTGCCAAGGTGCCCACGGCAGCCCTCGGCAAACACCGTATAGCGCGCGTGTAATTCCATGCTGGGCACGTAGCTGTCTTTCTGCGCTCCATCGGCGCCGACACCCATCTCGCCCGTCGCGATGCCTTTGACGTTCCCCGCCTCATCAAACAGCACCTCTGCCGCCGTGAAACCGGGGTAGATCTCTACGCCCATGCCCTCTGCCTGTTCGGCCAGCCAGCGACAGACATTACCCATAGAGACAATATAGTTGCCTTCATTGTGAGTGGGCCGTGGGATGGCGAATCCCGGTAGTTTGATCGCACTCTCCTGGCCGGTATAGAAGTAGAACGTATCGCCCGTTACCGAGGTGTTGAGTGGCGCACCGCGGTCTTGCCAATCAGGTAGCAGCTCATTCAGGGCTCGGGGCTCGAGTACCGCACCGGAGAGGATGTGCGCGCCGACCTCAGATCCCTTCTCCACGACGCACACCGTGGTCTCACGTCCTTCAGACTCGGCCAGTTGCATCAGTCGAATTGCCGCAGACAAGCCGGCAGGGCCCGCTCCGACTACGACTACGTCAAACTCCATCGACTCTCTTTCCACACCACACCTCGCGACTTTTCTAGCGGCTCGTCGGTAATCTCCAACATCACCGAAATCCATTAGAATCCGGAGCTGTTGAGTGCTTTACTTTGCGGCGGCATGATACACTAACGTGGCCGTACTAGCAGGTTTGCGAGGTGATACAGGCGTGGGAGACCCCAGCGGTAACCGGCGTTAAAAAAGGGTCCAGAGACGGCCCTGAGCGGTCCTGGCAAATCGATGAGTGAGAAACAGCCCCGTAAGCGGCAGCAAACAATCTACACAAAGATCTGGAATTATCTGGAGACACCATGAAAGCATTGGTCGCGGTAAAACGCGTGGTCGATTACAACGTCAAGGTCAGAGCGAAGGCAGATGGCACGGACGTTGATCTGAATAACGTCAAGATGGCGATCAACCCATTTTGCGAAATAGCAGTTGAAGAGGCCGTCAGGCTGAAAGAAGCGGGCACCGTGACCGAGATTGTCGCCGTGTCAGTGGGCGAGAGCAGCTGCCAGGAGCAAATCCGCACCGCTTTGGCGTTGGGCGCCGATCGAGGTGTACACGTAGAGGTCGAGGGCAGGCCTGAACCGCTGGCCATTGCCAAGCTCCTCAAAGGTGTGTTCGACCAGGAATCTCCGGACCTGGTCATCATGGGTAAACAGTCGATTGACGGCGATAACAACCAGACCGGGCAAATGCTGGGTGCACTGACCGGAATGGGGCAAGGTACTTTTGCCTCAGAGGTCAAGATTGGAGAGGGCACTGTCGAGGTGGTGCGAGAGGTAGACGGTGGTCTGCAAACTGTCTCGTTGACGCTGCCGGCCATCATCACGACAGATTTACGCCTCAACGAGCCGCGTTATGCATCCTTGCCGAACATCATGAAAGCCAAGAAAAAACCGCTGGAGACGCTGACGCCCGAGCAGCTCTCAGTAGCTGTGCAATCCCACGTTACGCAAGTGGGTGTGGCGCCTCCTCCCGAGCGAGCAGCGGGCATCAAAGTAGAGGATGTCTCGCAGCTAGTCGACAAACTGAAAAACGAAGCAAAGGTGATCTGATGAAAACATTGGTTATTGCAGAGCACGACAACGCATCTTTGAAGGCGGCGACGCTCAATGCGGTTGCGGCAGCCGGTGAGCTTGGTGGAGACGTGGATATTCTGGTAGCGGGGGCCGGTTGTGGCGCCGCTGCTGACGCGGCAGCGCAGGTTCCGGGTGTCGCCAAGGTGATTTGTGCGGATAACGCCGCCTATGAACATCAGCTGGCCGAAAACGTGAGTCTATTGGTCGCAGAATTAGGCGCTGACTATGACAACCTTCTGGCTCCTTCTACGGCGAACGGCAAAAACATTATGCCGCGCGTGGCGGCGCTGCTCGACGTCGGTCAGATCTCCGACATTCTCTCCGTTGAGAGTGCTGACACCTTCACGCGGCCCATCTATGCGGGCAACGTGATCGCGACCGTGCAATCGGCAGATCCCAAAAAGGTGATCACTGTCCGGACCACTGCTTTTGATGCGGTGCCGGCCGAGGGCGGCAGCGCGACGGTAGAGGCGTGCTCCGCGGCGCATGATGCTGGCGTCTCACAATTTATCCGCGAGGAAGTGGCTGTTTCTGATCGCCCCGAACTGACATCAGCGTCGGTCGTGATTTCAGGCGGCCGTGGCATGCAAAACGGGGATAACTTCAGTCTGCTGGAAGGTATCGCTGACAAGCTAAATGCAGCAATCGGCGCCTCTCGAGCGGCCGTTGATGCAGGCTTTGTGCCCAACGATTATCAGGTAGGCCAGACCGGCAAAATTGTGGCCCCGGATCTGTACATCGCTGTGGGTATTTCAGGTGCCATTCAGCACCTTGCCGGCATGAAGGACAGCAAGGTTATCGTGGCAATCAACAAGGACGAGGACGCACCGATCTTCCAGGTCGCCGACTACGGCCTCGTAGCGGATCTCTTTGAGGCGTTGCCCGAGCTGGAAGCTGCGATCTAGTCACGACCTCTACGCCGCCGACGCCTGTCGGCGGCTTCTCATCCCTCCCAACCGAGACAGCACTCGCGGCTTAATCAGTCGCGGCGCAGTGACTCCCTGATCGCAATCGGGTTCGGCAGTGCCAGTACGACCAGATAGGACGACGCCAGCAGCGTTATGACGGTGACCGCCTGAATGAGCGTCGCCGCTGGGCCTCCAAGCAGGCCCTTTGACAGCCCCAAGAATGCAATGAGCAGGGCGAACTCACTACATTGGCCTAGCCGCAGACCGAGATTCCAGCTGAGTTTAGGTTCGTCAAACACGCCGCGCACCAGCAGGTGGAACACGGCGGGCTTGAGCGCCAGGAACAAGGCCGCGATGACGACCGCGGGGAGAGCCACCTGTGGGACTAGTGCCATGTCGAGACCGCTCCCCACTGAAAAGAAAAAGACCACAAGAAAGAAATCTCGCAACGGCTTCAAGCTGATGGCGATGTATTGAGCGATGGGGCTACTGGCGATACTGATGCCCGCGATAAAGGCGCCAATCTCAGCAGATAGCCCCATCCAAATGGCCAGTTCCGCCATGCCAAGGCACCATCCGATCGACAGCAGAAAGATATACTCGTGATAGCGATCAAAACGCTTGATGAGCGGTAGCAAAACCGCTCGGACACTGAGCCAGCTGACAGCTCCTAGTAGAGGGAGCGTCAGTAACGGCCGTAAAAGGGCCCCCATGCCAGATGTCTCTCCGCCCGCGCTTTCGATCATGACCAAAACAATGATGGCGAGCAGATCCTGAAACAGGAGCAGGGCGATCATGAGCTCACCGAGGTGACGATGATGCAGCACCGTGGTCGGTAACAGCTTGATACCAATGATCGTCGATGAGAATACCAGCGCCGCGCTGATCAGCAGAGCATCCATTCCGCTGAACCCGAACAGACGGCTCAAACCGTAACCCGCTGCAGCAAAGACTGCCGCGCTGATCAGTGCGACCAGAGTTGATTGGCGCAGACTGTTCCACAGGGCGATCGGCTTCATGTCGAGCCCGAGTAAAAACAGGAGAAAAATAATGCCTACGTGACCGGCGCCTGAAACCAGTTCCATGTCGGATACCACGCCCAAGCCGAAGGGGCCCAGCGCCACACCAAGCGCAATGTACGCGATTATGATGGGTTGCCGGGCATAGAGAGCAATCGATGACAGCACTGCCGCACCAAGAAAAATGGCCGCAAAGGTAAAGGTGATGCCTGTTTCCATGAATCATCCAGTCTCGTTTTGGTAGCGACGAAGAAGATGAATGCCGTGGCTATCGGCTGGGTAGAAATCTTCCTGTAGCCCTATTTTGGCACAGTCCATTCATAGGCCGGTGAATCTGCAAAATGTATTCACAACGACTGGAGAAACGGGCGTGATAACCGTTACAATCTCGCCGCCCGCGAGGGCGTGGAATCAACAGATATCCTTTGATCCTAGTGCGATCCCTCATGTGAGGCGACCGGAGAGAACTTTGATGTCGAAAAGTAGCCTTGAAGATGGCGTAGCCGACGCAATTGCTGCCACCGCGCTGATCAGCGTTGCCTTGGTGGCCCTGATGATTTGGCTGTCGGGATTACCCAGCTAACGCCAGACACTCTGAAAATCGCTGGTCATCGACATTGCCGCCAGTCAGCGTCACCAGTACTCGCTGCCCCTGAAATAACTCGGGCCGGGATAGTAACGCCCCCAGCGCGACGGCACCGCTGGGTTCCAGTTTGATGCCAAGGCGCTGCCAGGCGGTCCTCATGGCCGACGCAACCCGCTCATCAGACACGCATAAACCTTCTGCGTCATTTGCCTGATTAATGGAGAAAGTCAGTTCCCCGGGGATGGGCGCTAGCAGACCGTCACACCGTTGCGTGCCATCGCCAGGGGCTTTGATCCGCTTACCACTTTGGAAAGAAAGGTAATGGTCGTGCCAGCCCTCTGGCTCAGCGGTGAAGACGCGGGTGTCGGGATAATGTGATTTGAGATAAGTACCGATCCCTGCGGCCAGCCCGCCACCACCCGTACAGATAATGGCTGTGTCGATGGCCCCCGGAGCCTGCGCAATGACCTCAGCGCCACACGTGCCCTGACCCGCAATGGTGTCCCAGTCATCGTACGGCTTTACCAGTGGTGCCGGAGTTTTATCTTGAATGGCATTCGCAACCTGCTCCCGGTCCTCTGACAGCCGGTCATACCAGACGATCTCGCCTCCTAGGCGACGAATACGATCAATCTTGGCTCCAGGCGCATCATGAGGTACCACAATCGTCGCGCTCATCCCTAGGCATCGCGCGGCATAAGCGACGCCAATACCGTGATTGCCCGAGGAGAACGCGATCACGCGATCCGCCCCTTCGGAAGAGAGCTTTGTCATGACGTTCAATGCACCGCGAATTTTGAACGACCCCGTTGCCTGTGCGCACTCTGCCTTGAGCAGAATTTGACCCTTAATAAGCTGATCGAGCGAGGGGAGCCCCAGAATAGGGGTGGCCTGTGCATATCGATGAACTCGCGGCAGGGCTGCGTCGATATCAGCAACCAAACGTGACCGCTCAGTCTCATTCAGTCGGCTTGTGAGGCTCTCTGCCTGGGGATCCTCGCTCATGGTGACCAAGT
>JADHQF010000091.1 GCA_016778085.1 Luminiphilus sp.
ATTGATTTGGCAGCGGCTACTGCTGCCGGCATCCCCGTCGGTCATACACCGGATGTATTGGTAGATAGCACTGCTGATTTGGCAGTGGGGCTGATGATTGCGGCAACCCGCCGGATCGCAGAGGCCGATCGATGGATCCGAGCCGGCCAGTGGTCCCAGGGTTGGCAGTCAGACTTACTGCTGGGAACCGATCTCAGTCAGGCGACCGTCGGCATCGTTGGTCTGGGCCCTATTGGCGAGGCAACCGTAAAGCGCCTTCGCGGGTTTGGCGCCACGATTTTGGGCTGGAACAGGACACCTAAATCCCTCGAGGGTGTCGAGATGGTGGACCTCGAGGACCTCTTCCGTCGCTGTGACATCGTGTCTCTTCACACCGCCCTCACGTCAGATACGCTCCAGATCGCGAGCCGCAAGCGCCTGGCGAGCATGCGTTCTGGTGCTACGTTAATTAACACCGGCCGCGGTGCCTTGGTCGATGAAGAGGCTTTAATCGAAGCGCTGTCCAGCGGACGTCTAAGGGCCGGTCTCGATGTGTTTGAGTCTGAGCCATTACCCGCTGATCATCCACTTTTCAGTCTGGATAATGCGGTGTTACTGCCACATGTGGGGAGTGCAACTTTCTCGACGCGGATGGCTATGGTGACCCGAGCCCTTGAGAATCTGCGGGCTGGGATGTCGGGTCAACCTTTGCCTTTTTGTGCGAACCCGGAGGTCTGGGGGTTCAACGGGTAGAGGCATCGGGAAGCACGCGCAGTGCCCTCGCGATGCCGGGCTCGAGCTTGCGCCGGACTTTGTCCAAGTCGGGCTGGTTCTGATTTTCTACCACCTGGCTGATGCTTGCCGACCAGACCGAGGCCAGATTACCCCCGTCCTCGAAGCTGAGCATCAGGCTCGCGACTTCTCGCGGGCCGCTGAGTGCGTAGGCATTGTCCATGACGGCTGGGTTCGGGCTGCGGTTAATGACTGAGCTGGTCGGAGCAGGGTTGGGCATGCCGGGATCCACGCCGCCTTCCAGCCGGGCTCCGAAGGCATAGCTCACGAAAAAGTCGCCACCTGATGCCTGATACTGGTAGCCCTTTTTTTGCAGCGATGCTGATAACACTTCTCTTACCGTGGTTGAGAGCTGGTAAAGCGTTTCCATGGACTGGGGGACTCCTGTCGGCACTTCAGCGCGCCAGCTAAAGGTCTGATAGCCCTTGCTGGCGAAACGATCTGCGGGCGCCGTGTCTACCTGCATGGTGGTGCACCCCAGAATGCCAATGCACAGTAGGGTGATGACTGTGCGTCGCAAGCGCCTCGTCCAATCGATCATTTTCATGCCGCTCCTAGGGCCATCCATTACGGGAACCATATCAGTTTCACCATCATGCCGGCGATCGAAAACACGACCACCCAGCGGATCACGCGCTCACCACCCTCCAGCGTCAGTTTGGCGCCGAGCCAGCCGCCAACGGCATTACCCACCGCCATGACGGCGCCTATCCACCAGAGCAACTCCAGTTGACTGCCAAACACCCACAGCGCAGAGAGCGTGTAGAGCAGAATAATAAAGACTTTGTGGATGTTAGCCGCAACTAAGTCGAGGCCTAGCACTCGGTTGAGGATAGGTAGCAGAATGAAGCCCATGCCGATTTGAATAAACCCGCCCCAGAAGCCCGCTGCGACCATCAGAGCATGTCCCCATAAGCGCCGCCGCGGTGTCAGGGGCGTGGCGGCCACTGCCCCGTGCCGACCCGCATCGGTCAGCATGAGAATCAGCACCAAACCCATGACGGCAGCGAGAACCAGATTGAAGGTGTCGACAGGCAGGCGCACACCGACCAGCGCACCCGCCACTGCGCCCGGTACCGCGCACAGTGAGAGCGACAGGATCATGCCTGACTGGGGCAGCCCATGCCGGATATAGGTCAAGGCCGCACTGATGTTGTGAGCGAGGATGGGTAGTCGATTGGTGCCGTTGGCAACGGGTCCGGGTACACCCAGAAATATCATGACCGGTACGGTAATCACCGAGCCACCCCCTGCCATGACATTGATGAAGCCGCCGGCTAATCCGGCGAGGATCAGCACCCCCATTTCCCACAGCGCGAGTTCCACGATCAGTCGCGGGGTGTCCGCATGGTCACGAATTCCTCCGCCGCTGTGGGATGGATACCCACGGTGCGGTCAAAGTCGGCTTTGGTCGCTCCCATTTTGAGTGCAATACCCAGTCCCTGGCATATTTCGCCCGCATCGGCGCCCACCATATGTGCCCCTAGCACGCGATCAGACTCGGCATCGACGACCAGTTTCATCATGGTGCGCTCTTCACTGCCGCTCACCGTGTGCTTCAGCGCCCGGAAGGTAGACTCAAAAATCGTCACCTGGTGTCCGGCGGCCACTGCTTCCTCTTCTGTCAGCCCCACTGTGCCAATGGGCGGCTGGCTGAACACAGCGGTCGGGATGGCATGGTAATCCATGGTCTGGGCCTGACCACCAAATTGGGTTTGCGCAAAGGCCATCGCCTCGCCAATGGCCACCGGTGTCAGTTCCCATCCACCGGTCATATCACCCAGCGCGAAGATGCTGGGTTCAGCGGTTTGAAACGTATCATCTACTTTGATGTAGCCAGCCTCGGTGAGCGTCACCCCGGTATGCTCGAGTCCCAGCTGTGCAATATTCGGTCTGCGACCGGTCGCGTACAGTACGGCATCAAAGGGCGCGTTACCGTCCGAGAGGTGGGCGATTACGCCACTGGATTGCGACTCTAGCGCCTTGACATGGTGGTTGAAGCGCAAGTCCACGCCGGCTTTGCGCATTTCTTTACTCAGAAATTGGCGAATGTCGTAATCAAAGCCGCGGAGAAACAGCTCGCCGCGATAACTCTGGACAACGTTGGCGCCCAGGCCCGAGAAGATGCTGGCGAATTCGGTGGCGATATAACCACCACCCACGATGAGTAGCCGCTCGGGAAAGTGTTCCAAATCAAAAATCTCGTTAGAGGTGAGCGCCAGCTCAATGCCGGGGATCTCCGGCATGGCGGGCCAGGTGCCGGTGGCGAGTAAAATCTTCTCGGCGCGGCAGCGGGACTCTCCTACGACCACTTCCTGGGGTCCGGCGAGCACGCCGTGCCCCTCAATAATATCGACCCCGGGGGCCTCAAGCAGGCGTGCATAAATGGCGTTCAGTCGCGCGATCTCCTTGGTCTTGTTGTCTCGCAGCGTGTTCCAGTCGAAAGAAACGCCCTCGGCTTGCCAGCCAAAACCCGCAGATTCGCGCCAGGCGGCTGCGTACTCGCTGGCATAGACGTAGAGTTTTTTAGGTATACAACCCACGTTGACGCAAGTACCGCCCAGTGCGGCTTCCTCTACCACGGCCACCCGGGCACCGAATTCGGCGCTTTTTCTTGCGGCCCGGACGCCGCCGGAGCCTGCGCCAATGACCATCAGGTCGTAGTCAAAGTGTTGAGTCATCGATTCACCAAAAGCGCGGCGGAAGTTGTCGCGTTCCGCAATTTCATTGTTGTGGCGCTTCGCTTACAGTCGAGCGATATGCGACCTAAAAATGGATAAAATGTCGATCATGCTGAGCAATAGCGACCCGCGAAGGATACACGCAATCGCCTTATTCGCACTCTTCATACTGCCGATGAGCAGCCCGGGGTGGTCTGACTCCGATCTGCCTGAGGCGAGCGGGTCTCTGGCCCCCGCCAGAGTCGAACTGGTGGATCAGTCGGTGATTTACGGTGAAATCACCGACATCCGCGACGGCGAACTGTACGTGGCAACCGAGTTGATGGGAGACGTTACCATCGCGTTGTCATCTATTCTGTATCTAGAATCTCATCAGGACATAGAACTGCTCACGACCGAGCAGGAGAAGCTGGCGCTGTCCTCTTTAATGGTAGTGGATGGTGAGGTGGTGCTGGACGATGCGGATAATTTGGCCCTAGACCAGTTGGATGTCGCCAACCCCGAAGAATGGGAGCAGGGCTACGGTTATCACATCACCGGACGCGTCACGAGCGCGATCGAATACAACCGGGGTAATACGGAAACCGACAAGCTCAATCTGGACGCGGAAACGATCCTTGAGAGTCTTCGAGATCGTATTACCTTACGCGCAGATTATGAGGACAGTAGCGCGCTTGTTCCCGACACCGACGATGACGGTAATCCAAAACAAGACGCCGAGGGCAATACGATAAAAACCAGCCAGCCCACAGCAGATAACTGGCGAGTGGAGGGCAAGTACGACTATTTTCTGTCGGACCCGCGCAATTATCTCGGCTTGAACGTAGGTTTTCGTTCCAACGTGTTTGCTGATATTGACCAACGTTCCTACGCCACCGCTTATTTCGGTCGTAAACTCTTGACCCGCGAAACGCTGACCCTCGACGCTGAATTGGGCGTCGCCTATGTCGACACAGACTTTGTGGTTACCGAGGATGACTCCTATACGGGCGCTACCATTAACCTCACCGCCGAAGCGCAGCTGTTCGACAGTAGGGTGACTCTGTATTTCCGCCAGGCAAATATCATTAATACGTCCTCGACTGAGAAGTCTATCTACCGCACCAAACTGGGATTAAGGTTCCCCTTGTTTTTGGGTCTGGAGGCGGCGGCAGAGGCGTCGGCTGACTATGACGGCGGTGCGGCTGAGGGTAAGGAAAAGCTCGACGAAACGCTAAAATTCCGGATTGGCTATACCTGGTAAATCGATTTCGAATGAGCGAGTCGCTCAATAGCGATGTGGTCTTCCTCCCCCTGGGCGGGTGTGGCGAGATCGGCATGAACTTCAATCTCTTCGGCCATGCTGATCAGTGGGTCGCCGTGGACTGTGGTATTACCCTGGAGCAGGTGCCGGGTGCGCTCAGACCCTCGGTGCAAATGCCCGACCTGGGCTTTATTGCTACCCGGCGCGAGCAACTCGCGGGCCTGATTGTGACGCATGCCCACGAAGATCACTTGGGAGCGCTCCCCTATCTTTGGGAGCAACTGCGGTGCCCGGTTTATGCCACCCCCTTTGCAGCCGCGGTGCTACGACACAAAACGCGAAGCCGCAGGGGAGTGCTGCCGAGTTCACTGATCGAAATCGAGCCGGGCGAGCAGATCAAGGTCGGTCCTTTTGATATCGAGTGGATTCCCATTACCCACTCTACGCCTGAGACCTGTGCATTGAGCATCACAACCCCACATTCCCGGATTCTGCATACGGCAGACTGGAAGATTGATCCTAATCCCGTTGTCGGAGCTGGCTGGTCCGCCAAGCGTTTTCGCGAGCTGGGTGATGAGGGCATTGACGCAGTGATCTGCGACTCCACCAACGCGTTGCGCGCGGGATATACGCCTTCCGAGGGCGACGTCGCGGCTGGTTTACGTCAGGTGATACAGCGATGCGAGGGGCGCGTTGTGGTGGGCTGCTTCTCCAGTAACGTGGCGAGGATGCAAACCCTGGCGACTATCGCCCAGCTGACAGGCCGCTATCTGGGGGTATTGGGCCGTTCCGCGGCGGGGATGGCCCGATGCGCTCAGCAAGTCGGGTTGCTGCCAGAAAATTTTCAGCCCATTCACGCCGAGCATTTAGGGTACCTGCCCCCGGCAGAAGTACTGGGCGTGGCAACCGGCAGTCAGGGGGAGTGGGGAGCGGCACTGCACCGCCTCATGATGCAAACGCACCCTGATCTGGTGCTGGAGGTTGGCGACACCGTCATCCTCTCCTCCAAAACGATTCCCGGAAACGAGGCGTCAGTGCAGCGCTTGATCGAGGGCTTGCGCGGCCGCGGCATTCAGGTGGTCTCTGCGGACGAGAGCGAGCAGACTCTGCATGCTTCCGGCCACCCGTGCCAGGGTGAGCTGGCGGACCTTTATCAGCTGCTGAGACCGACGCTGGCGATTCCTGTGCATGGAGAGGCAGAACACATGAAGGCCAATGCCGATGTGGCGCGGGAGAGTGGCGTCGATGTCACATTGACCGGGGTGAACGGAGATCTTTTTTATCTCAGCCCCACGCCGGGTGTGCGGCGGCGCTACGCCCAGGTGGGGCGTCTGCAGTGGTGTGAGGAGACAGAGCGGTTGATTGACGCTCCCTGAGTATTCTAGCTTTGACCCTCGGACTGAATCAGGGTGCGTCTTCCATACCCGTCGCCCGCCGCGCGGCAGCCCGCTCGGCATCCGCAGTGTTGATCCAACGATAGGTCAGGTAGTACTTGAAGATGTTGGAGACGTACTGCACCGTTTCGCGCCCCACCTGCTCCGCTACGATCACCTCGACATTATCGAACCACAGGTTGGGGTCGTAGCCCCGCTCTCCCGCTTCGCGCCGCAGCCGGCGAATCCGCCCGGGTCCTGCGTTGTAAGAGGCCAGTGCCAGCAGGGAGCCATTGATTTCGTCGAGTTCGGGACCACTAAAATAACGCTCTTTCAAAAACGCCATATATTTGGCGCCGGCCTCAATGTTGGGCTCCAGCTCGTCGATATTGGGGATGGCGACATTTTTGTCCTCGGCCGTGCTCGGTAACAACTGCATCACCCCGACGGCACCCACGTGGCTGCGCACGCTTTGGTCGAGCCGCGACTCCTGAAAGCCTTGGGCCGCCAGCAAGGTCGGGTCCATGCCATAGTCGGTGCCATATTTTCTAAACAGCGCTGACAGCTTTCGGTAGCGGCTCAACTCCTCGGCGCCCACTGCATTTTCTGTCCAGTCGAAATCCCGGATATAACGGTTGCGGATGATATTGCCGAACAGCGTGCCCTCTCGATTGTCCTTGAGGAACGTATTCAAAAAGGCTTTGAGTTGCGGGCTGTCTGGTCGTATTGCCCAAGCGAGGCGCGCGCCCTCGCGCACTACCAGATCATCCCGCACAGTGACGCGGGTGAAGATCTCGCGCCACATTTGCGGCTTGTAATCATCGACCACCGCCCAGGGAAGCAGGCCGGTGTCGACCATTTCGATCAGGTCTTCGTCCTCCAGTGATTCATCGACTGCCTCGATGCGAATGGGTGCCTGCCCCTGCTCAACCAGCTTTTGGCTCAGTTCGCGGACACTTTCCGCATAACTACTCGATAGGCGCAGATACACGGTTTTGCCTGACAGGTCTGCCAGCGATCCAAGACGCGGTGCACTCGGGCCGGTAATAAGCACCTCCTTGAGGGGCTTGCTCACCGGATTGGTGAAGTCGACCGCCGCTTGCCGGTTGTCGGTCACAGTGGTGCCCGCCATGACAATATCGCCATAACCCCCCTGCAGCGCAGGGAAGAGCTGGTCCCTTGCTACGGGGATGACCGCGACCTGCACGGTCAGTAGGCCAGTTTTGAAGGCCTCGTTGACCACTTTTTGCAGCTTGTCGGCATATTCCTGAACCGTCCCACGCGGCCCGTCCTCGAGAAAGTAGCGGCCCGGTCCGTACACGGTCAGCACCCGGATGGCGCGGCGCTCGACCATGGTGTC
>JADHQF010000092.1 GCA_016778085.1 Luminiphilus sp.
TTGTTCCGCTGCGTTACCGCCGAAGATATAACCTGCCAGCACTCTGAAGCCGCTGTCGGAATCCTCTGTCATGCCCGTGACCGCCATCACTCTCGGCGCATACGCCCGGATCTCGATCTGCTCGGCCTCCCAGGCCTTTTCCACCTGGTACACGGGTTCTTCGATGGCGATCGCTTGGGTAGTCATCACCGATGCTAGGAGCGAGATAAAGAGTGTTCGGATATGACTGAACTGTAGAAGTTGCGGCATTGGTGCGTCCTTTCACACGTGGGCATGGTGTGAATACGCTTAGGCGCCGTCCCGGATCAGCCTAGACGGGGTTTGAGTGGTTGGCACAGATACAGTGGTGAAGCAGCCGCCCGTCAAGGGCGGCGTTGATGCGATGTTTTGCTGGGTAAAACGGGCGGGCGGCGTGTCAGCCCCTTTAGGCTGTGCGCCTTATGCCGCCAACACCGCGCTGGGTGTCGAGCGCGCCAGTGCCCACTCGTCCTCGGTCATTTCTGCCTCGATATCACCGAATAACGGGGTCGAAAGGTATCGCTCTCCGGTATCGGGCAGCATGCACAAGATGACAGAGCCCGGCGCTGCGCGCTGCGCCACATCTAGTGCTGCGGCAAATGTGGCACCGCAGGAAATGCCGCAAAAAATGCCTTCCTTTTGCGCCAGGGCCTGCGCGGTAGCAAACGAAGTATCCGCCGATACCGGCACCACCTCGTCGATGTAACCCTTGTCGATGGACTCCTGGGCGACCAGCGGAATGAAATCCGGTGTCCAGCCCTGAATCATGTGCGGGGCCCAGGCAGGGTGGCTGCCACTGGCAGAGCCGTCCTCCCGGCGCTCCTGCGCCCGACCGTCAGAAAGCAGCGCGGCGCCATCAGGCTCGGTGGTGATGATCTTCGTTTCCGGTCGCTCCGCACGGAGCACACGGGCCACACCCGTCATGGTGCCCCCGGTGCCATAACCCGAAACAAAGTAATCAAGCGGCTCGCCTTCAAAGGCATCCATGATCTCGCGCGCCGTGGTGCGCTCGTGGATATCAGCATTGGCGGGGTTTTCAAATTGTCGCGCCATGAACCAGCCATTGGCTTCCGCCAGTTCCCGGCACTTGGTGACCATGCCCATACCTTTTTCTTCCTTGGGCGTCAGAATGACCTTGGCACCCAAAAAGCGCATCAGCTTGCGGCGCTCAACCGAGAAGGTCTCCACCATCACCGACACAAACGGGTAGCCCTTGGCTGCACACACCATTGCTAACCCAATGCCGGTGTTGCCTGAGGTGGCCTCGATCACTGTCTGGCCCGGCTTCAGCTCCCCCGAGGCTTCTGCTGCCTCGATGATGCCCATGGCCAGTCGGTCTTTGATCGACCCCAGGGGATTAAAAGCCTCGATCTTTGCCCACATGGTCACGTGATCCGGGGCGAGATGGTTTATTTTGACGATGGGCGTATCACCCACGGTCTCGACGATGTTCTGAAATTTGCCGCGCGCCATAGCTGTTGATGTCATGGATTGTTGTTTAGAAAGGGGAACGCTACCCCAAGCGGGCCGCGGCAACAAGGCAAATGAGGTGACGAGAGCGCCCAGTCAGCGAATATCTACTATTTATCCCGGTTGCCTTGGCATCAATTTATCCAGCAAGCTCGGCGCCGCCAGGGCGTTATTCCGCCATCTCCTCATCAAGACTCTGATGTCGGACCTTTGCCAGAAATTCCCTCGGTGACGTGGGACGTCCCCGGAAGAAGCCTTGATGCTCTACGATGCCCACGTCAGTCAGCATTGATTCCTGTTCCGCTGTTTCGATACCTTCTGCTATCAACTTCATACCCAGAGAGTCTGTTAGCTGGCGTACATGTTTCAGAATGCTTATGTACCGTTCGGAGTGCCTGCTATTAGCAACAAACTGCCGGTCGAGCTTCAGAATGTCGGCATCAACATTCGCTATCCGCTCCAGGTTGCTATGACCAACGCCAAAATCATCGATGGCAATTTTGACGCCAGAGTTTCGCAGCACCACGAGATCTTCATCATCGATGATGGTGCCCATTGGCCCAGAGCCTTGTTCGCTGATCTCAATGACCCATCCACACAGGTCAGTTTGCTTTCGTCGTAATTGCTCAACGACTCGGGACTTGAACGCGGAGCTTTTAAGCGCTTCGGCTGTGTAATTGAAATGCACATCAACCGGTGTCACTGATCGAATCGCCGAAAAAAGGTTTTGCTTCTTTTCCAGTAGGTGATTCATATAGGGGGCTTGCCATTCCAAACTGACAAACGTCTTGAGATAGTCCTCAAGGGGCACGAACGAGCCATCTTCGAGCCGCCATCGCAGCAGGCATTCAGCGCCTGAGATGCTGTGCGTTGTTGTATTGAAGAAGGGCTGCACTGCGTAGCCAATTTGATCGGAAAGAATCGCCGCACCCACTTCGCGCGCAGGGATTTTTACAGCATTCTCTTTGTAAGTAGTCATGCATGGATTCCATTCCAAAGCAGATGGGAATGGTGTGACACGGCCAAAAAGCAGTCAAGGCCCGGGTACCTGCTTTGCCAACGACTGCCAATTGATGTCTTTCAGGTCGATAGCAAGAGTCTGGTGCCATTCCTCTCAAAAAGTAGGCGACGGGAGAGACATTCAGCCCAATTGATCAAGGAAGAGGCTGTTGCCCCGCGCCCATCAGCTGCTGCCAGAAAGCAGTGAGCTCCTCAGCGCCCGTCTCTCTTTGCACGGCCCACTCCACATGTTGAGTGACTTCTTTCTCGGGCAGGATTCTGATGCCCCATAGCCCCTTAATGGCGTTGGGGAGCTGGGAGTAACGCATGTCGACAATCAAGCTGGCGTCACTTCTGTCGATCGCTAACCAGTCGTCAGAAAACCAGCGAAAGCGCTCAATATCTTTGGCTTGCTGCGACGTCGGTGTGAGAAACGGGAAATCGCGGGCTGCATTGAATTTGGCCGCTGATTCCCCCGGGTAATAGGTTGGTGCGAACCCTACTCGCACGGCGTCGACGTAGTAGCGCCCCTCATATTCGTAAAGGGCCTTCCAGACCAGCAAATTGGCAAAGCCTGGCTTCACCTCAAGCCGAATGGGTTCGTGCTGCCGGTGGCTGACGATGCGTTCTGCGACGGATAGGGCGCGCTGATGTTGCACCAGACCAAAACCCAGATAACACAGTGCCCAGCACAACCCATAGACCGCAAGCCTTGGCTTCCGCCGAACAGCAGACGTCAGCAAAAACATCAGTAGAGGCAGGGTAAACAAGGGATCGATGACTGAGATATTGTGCCACGCAACGCGCGCGTCGGTCAGGGGCCAGAGTAATTGCGTACCGTAGGTGGTGCAGGCATCTAACAAGCCATGGGTACCGTAGCCCAGCGCCGCGAAAAACCACACGTTCTTAAAGGTCAGACGTTGCCTGACCAAGGGATAGAAAACGCAGGCACAGATCAGCGCGCCGACAGGGACAAAAAACAGCGAGTGTGTGAATTGCCGATGGTATTCCAGCGCCAGCAGGGGGTCGGTATCGGATTGGATCAACACATCCAGATCAGGCGCCATGCCCGCGAGCGCGCCGATCCAGAGCGCATGGCGCAGGGTGCTGGCCTTGCTACCCGATTGTGCGGCGGCAGCGCCAATCGCTGCCTGACTGAGGGGATCCATAGCCGTTCCGTCGTTGAGTTGCCCCCCAAATAGGCTCCGCCCAGTGTCTTGTCCGATAGTGCACGGGGGGCGCATTGGGAGCGTGCAGGGGGCGCACCTTATCAAAACTCGGGAACACGCCACAGTACCGTGGCGCGGGGTGCGCGCGCAGGGCTTGGGGTAACATTATCCGATCTGGGACTGAGTCTAATGAGACGCTTTTTCGATCGGAGGGGAGAGATGAGATTAAACGCTGCGCGAATTGCGCCGTTGGCTGAGGCGGACATGGCGCCCGAATTGCTCGCGCTGCTGGGACCTCGATTCAAGGCGATCCCGGTACTGAACATTTTCCGTACGCTGGCCCACGCACCTAAAGCCTTCAAGCGCTTTATGGCCTGGGGAGGTTATATCCTGTCAGATGCCAACAGTCTGAGCCCCCGAGACCGTGAATTGGTGATCTTGCGCACCGGTTTCAATTGGAAATCCGGTTACGAATGGGCGCAGCACGTGCGTATCGGTTTGGACTGTGGTCTGACCGAGGCCGAGATTGCCCGCATCAAGATGGGGCCCGACGCCCCAGAGTGGTGTGACAGCGATCGCGCTTTACTAGTGGCCACTGATGAGCTGACTGCCGAGGCTTTTATCAGCGACGCTGCGTGGGCCGCATTGGGTGAGTTCTCTGAGAAACAGCGGATGGATTTAGTGATGACGGTGGCGCAGTACACGCAGGTGTCGATGATGCTGAATACGTTTGGTGTGCAGTTGGATGAGGATCTGAAGCTGGATCCTGACCTGTGCCCGTGATCATAGTCATCGCAGTGAGGACCCTATTTGTGTTGAAGCCTTCAGGTTTGTATAGAAAACAGCGAGAGTGGCATCTATCGCACGCTGTATCGGTTTTGGTGGTCGCCCTTTTCAGTGGTGCGGTCGCTGCCTCTGACTCGATACCGACCGACTGCGATACCGCGCGCGACCGCGCGAAAAGCAAGTACGGTGCGGTCAGGCATTATTTCGATACGTTTAATCTGTGCGTGACCCGGGCTGACGGTGACTTACTGCAGTGCGAAGCGGCGCTGAATGATCAGCAGTCGGCGCTGGGCGATTTTATCTTTGCGCAGCGCGTTGCCCAGGATGTTTGCGGACGTGAAGGACGATCAGGAGATATCGTTCAGCCCGCACAGGAGTAATGTCAGTCGAATAACCCCAGCACGCTCTCTGGCGGTCGCCCGAGCGCCGCGCTTCCGCCGTGAATCACAATCGGACGTTCGATGAGAATCGGGTTCGCACTCATGGCCTCGATCAAAGCCTTGTCAGCGGTGTCCTTGTCCAGCCCAAGTTCTTTGAACACTTTTTCACCTCGTCTCAGGAGCTCCCAAGGCTTGATGTCCAGTTGACGCAGCACCTCGGCCATTTCGCTAGTGGAGGGCGTGTCATCCAAATACAGCCTAACGTCAGGGCTGATACTCCGCTCTTCAAGCAGGGCCAGCGTTTGGCGTGATTTGGAACAGCGTGGGTTGTGCCAGATGGTGGTCGTCATGTTCTGGGTCCAAAAATTGAAAGTATGGCCTGCTTGACCGACACTTTCGAGGGGTGCAACGGCATATCACTACGATGGCAGCTACTGACACAGAGAACCTCTCTTTTAAACACGGAGCGCTGACCTTCTCGGCGCGGGCGATGGGTGACGGCCCCATCGTGCTGTGTTTGCACGGCTTTCCAGACAACGCCGGGTCATACCGGCATCAGTTATCGGCGCTCGCAGAGGCGGGCTACCGAGCGATCTCGCTGACGCTGCGGGGCTATGAGCCGAGTTCGATTCCGGCTGATGGCGACTACACCATGGAGACGATCTCGACTGATATCCTGGCGGTGATCGATAACCTCGATACCGGCGCGGTTCACTTGGTTGGCCACGATTGGGGCGCTGCTGTGGCCTACGTTGCTGTTGCCGCCGCACCGGAGCGCTTCAAGAGTCTGACAGTGATGGCGGTGCCCCACGCGGGCCGGTTTGCTCGCGAGGGCCTCCGGATCCCCAAGCAACTGCGTCTGTCCTGGTACATGGGCTTTTTCAATATTCCCTGGCTGTCCGATTGGGTCGTGAGCAGAAAAGAGTATGCGTTCACTCGTCGGTTGTGGGGCGATTGGAGTCCCGGCTGGCAACCGGAACCCGGCGTGCTGGATGACGTGATACTCACCTTGTCGCAACCGGGTGTGCGCTCAGCTGCCTTGGGGTATTACCGCGCAGCCCTGTCAATCAAATCTCTGTTCGTGAGTGCCGAGGCGGCGCATTATGCGATACCCGTGCCCACACTCGCCTTGTCTGGAGAGCGTGATGGCTGTATTGCCAGTGACGTCTTTGAGCGTCTGACAGTCGCTGATGATTTCCCACAAGGTGTCACCTTCCATCGTGTGGTGGGTGCCGGACACTTTTTACACCAAGAAAAGCCAGAGGTTGTAAACCCGTTACTTCTTGGTTGGCTTAATCAGCACAACCACGATCGATAGACGGCGGTCTATGTTCTGTTCAATGCTTACCAGGCGGTTATGTGGGGCAAGATGGGTGACTGGCGTTTATCCAGAATTTGCGATGAATTCATTATTGAGGAAGTGAACATGTGGGGTAGTCAATTCAGAGCGTTCCTTTTGATGCTGGGCCTCGCGGTTTTCTCAGAGGCGTCGCAGAGTGCGCCGTATCAGATCACTGTGCTGGCAACCAATATTTCTGACTATGGTGGTTTGGGCGAATGGAGCTTTGCTGCACTCTTCGAGGCCGAGCAGGATGCAGTGTTATTTGATACCGGCTTCAAAGAGGACACGGTACTCCACAATGTGCTGCATCTGGGGGTCGATCTCTCAGGGGTCGAGAAGGTTGTGCTCAGCCACTTTCACAGTGACCACACTGGGGGATTGCTGATCCTTCGCAAGCATTTTCGCCCCGCTAACGAGGCAGCCTTGAGTCAGGTGTATGTCGCGGCGGGGTTTTTTGACCAGCGCGCGACCGCTAAAGGCGTCGAGGTGGGGCCCGGCGCGTTCGCCAGTGCGCAAGACTTCAAAGCCGCAGCGGAAGCCCTCGGGATCCGCTTCACTGTCGTCACCGAACCCACAGAAATAGCGCCGAAGCTGTGGTTGACCGGTCCCGTGCCACGGATTGAGGAGCACTACAACGGTCCCGCGGGGTTGTTTATCAACCAGGATGGCAAATCGGTACCTGACATCATTATGGATGATCAGTCGCTGGGTTATCTCACGGACAAAGGCTGGCTGATGACCTCCGGTTGCGGTCACTCGGGTTTGATCAACACCGGCAAAGTCTTGCAGTCGATAAAAGATGCGCCCATTTATTCCATCGTTGGCGGGTTCCATCTGTGGCAAGCAGATAATGAGACACTGGACCGCACGGCGAGCTGGCTCGAAGAGCAGGGTTTGGGATTGATGATGGGTGGCCATTGCACTGGCATTGCCGCGGCCGAAACCATCGCCAGTCAGCTGAAACTGCCGCGCTCGCAGATCTCTCATGCCGCGATTGGCTCAGTGATTACGCCGGAGTTGACTATCATCCGCAGTTCGGTCGAATAGGCGTCTTTGCTACTGCTCTGTCACGCAATCCGTCGCGGCAATCTGATATGGTTCGTTGCCACAGCATTTTGGGGGTGTTTCTGTGATCGATATCAGTGAGTCCATTGAGGCCTGCGCCAAGCAT
>JADHQF010000093.1 GCA_016778085.1 Luminiphilus sp.
TCAGATTGGCTCGGTTGCTCAGGTCGCTGGGACACCATCCAGCGGTTGATGAGAATCATGCAGCCCGTCACAACGACCACAAAACCCAGTGTAATCAGCATAAACAGCATGGCGCTTTTGCCTCAGTCCCGAGAACGGGTCAGCCACATCCATTGTGCCAAGACCCCCACTACAAACGCCGCCAAAAACGCCAGATGAAAACTCTGCACCAGCGGCGCGTCCAGCGAGTCTACGAAGGGGTCGCCCACCGGTAAGCGCCGCAGAAAATCGGTAATCGCCGGAATCATATGGAACAGCACGGTGGCCGTGTAGGCCCCAGTCTGCAGATACACAGACCATTTGCCGAATGGCGCCAGCGTCTCGAGCAGGTAACCCGCCAATAGTGCTGTCAGAGTCAACACCGCGAGAATATGGCCCACCCCAAAGCCACCTTGGTTATAGATAGCTAGCGCCGATCCTGCGACCACCAGCGTGATCAATAAGTAGGCGCGACCCGACTTATCTGCAGCACGAATGATGCGATGCTGATAAAGCGCATAGGCCGCGGTGAGGATGGCGATCACACCCATTACCGTGTGGAACCACCCAAGCAAAGTCATCGGAGGCATAGAGGTATTCCTTGTCTCTCTTCAAGTTAGGGTTAGGTTAGGGCTCCAACGGCCTTGGCAGCGGACGAGGCAATGGAGACACGTTATCAGGCGGCGAGCTTATTGAGGGCACATCAATATTGCAAACGGCGCTAATCTCTAGTCCGCAGGCTGGAACGCTCCCGCAAATTGCCGCGTGAAAGATTCCAAATCCAACGCAGGGCGACCCAAGAGATCAGCCGTGGTCGAGTTCTGTTCTTCAAGGGACCCCGCAGCGATCTCGGCAAAGAGCTCACACACGGCATCGAGCTGCCAAGCAGACTGAATAAACTGCCCCAGCACCTCACGGAACGCCTCGGGGCTTTGCGCCACATAGCTGACCGACCGCTCCAATACGGCGCCCATGCGCAACGCGACCTCATGAAAGTCCATCATTGTCGGCCCGGTTAATCGATAGGCCTGCCCGGCGTGACCCTCTCCGGTGAGCACCACCGCCGCCACCTCGCCCACGTCCCGTGCATCGATCATGGCTGTCTTGGCGGTACCCAGTGGCAAAGCGAAGCTGTTGGTTCGGGCGATGGCGCCCGCATACATGAGCATATTTTGCATGTAGTAATTGGGGCGCAGGAAAGTCCAGTCCACGCCCAGCTCGGTGATGTACTGCTCAGTGTCGTAGTGATTCTTGGGCAAGGTAGCAGTGGCATCGGGGGCCGCCTCCATGGATGACACTTTGACCAGATGCGACACACCAGCATCGGCGGCAAGGCTGGCAAACTGACGTTCCAGTTGTGACTGGTCTGGGTGGTTACCCATCACGATGAGCGCGCGGCTAATGCCTTGCAGCGCCTGCTCGACGATAGCGGGATCATTCAGGTCGCCCTGCACGACTTCCACCCCATCGGAATCGAAAGCCACCTTGTCAGGGTCCCGGACCAAGGCTCTGAAACGCACGCCTGCCCGCGACAGTGCCTTGGCGGCTGAGGAACCGACGCGCCCGGTGGCGCCCGTCAATAAAATCATGCTCTCCCCCGTTGCAGTCAACGTTGGTTTTGCGTCACTGCGCTGAATTTGCGTCGCTGTGGTGCGGATCAGTAAAGTGGCGAGTCATAACGTTGCCCGCGCTAACAGCGCCTCACAACGATACGCTCGCTTGGGACCATAACATGCCCCGGTCAAAGCCCATTACGAACCGCCCAAGGCCGAGCCCACGGCAAAATAATGCGTTTTTGCTCCCGTTGTTGGTTGCGGGACTCAGCCTGTCGGGCTGCTCAACCGAACCAGCAGATTCGCAGGCCGAGCTTTACCCGGAAGATCACCAGCCCTACTTCAAGACTTGCCTCGCTCGCCATGACGGGACATATCACGAGCGCGCGTTGCAGCAGCATCGATTTATCGACATCTATGAGGAACCCGCGCCGGACCAGGGCCCGATAACCGACGACTGTGTTGTTCGTGAATAAGGGTTTGAGTGCACCAGTGAAGGGTCGCGCGGGATTTTCGCGCTGCGGTCGTTATCGTTACTGGCTGCGAAGAGAATGGGACGACACTCTTCCCCAGTGCGCGTTTATTGGACTGAACCCGTCTACCGCCGATGCGGAAACTGATGATCCGACACTGAGGCGATGTATCGGGTTCGCCCGTCGGTGGGGGTATGGATCCCTGCTGCTGGTGAATCTTTTTGGCCTCCGCGCCACCGACCCTGCAACCCTCAGCAAGGTATCGGATCCCGTCGGCCCGGGCACCAACCGTTGGTTGCGGCGGGCCGGCACAGAGTCGCAACTGGTGGTGGCAGCCTGGGGCAACGGCGGGCAATTGTTTGAGAGAGCCAAAAACGTGGCTCACCTGATTGAGCATGCCCAGTGCCTCGGCCTCACGGTACAGGGCATGCCGCGGCACCCACTCTATTGCCCGAAGCACGCCCGGCTTATCCCTTATCAGCCGCCCGGCTACCCTCATGACGCACAGAGGCTTGCCGCCTGCTGACTAGCACGGCTCGCAATCACCATTTGTGGCAAATGCGCACTCCAAGCGACCAATACCATCCTTTTCGGTCGATCAACTGGCTCTCGGTTTTCATTTGGCTATCCTGACTGGCCGGGGCGAAGGAATGCCTCACAAGACCCTTGGGGGAAATCTGACTAGACATGGAAGTTACTATGAAAAACTCTGTCGAATCGCATCATCACAAGACCGATTATCCGCTCTACCTGCACAAGGTACCCGAGCAGCGCCGGGCACCCTCCGGTAATCCTTGGGATTCTCTAGAACGCGGCTCACAAAGGCCATTGCCAGCGGTACCGGCGGACCTCTGTATTCGCGTCACCGACCGCGCACCCCACGAGCTGTCACGCACCACGCTGAGCGTCATTGATCTACTACTCAACGGTGACCTGCTAAGGCTACGCTCGGAAGAGGTCGCCGACACACTTCACATTAGCCCAACCACATTGCGCCGTCGGTTGCGTGCTGATGGCACCAACTACCAAAGCATCCTCGATCACGTGCGCCGACAGCGATGCACGGTGATGCTCGAAAAAAGGTGGTTACCCGGCAAATGTGTGGCGTGGGAGCTCGGCTACGCTGAGGTAAACAGCTTTTATCGTGCCTTCAGGCGCTGGACGGGTCACAACTACAGCGACCTCAAACAGCTCTATATCTAGCAGCAAATGTGCAGCACCTACGCTTGATTTTCTGTCTCTGAGCGCTCGAGATACCCAAGCCATGAGTAGACACGATAGCCTACCCATTCGTGGATAGCTCGGGTGGATCGAGACAGCCGCTCCGCAGTGGGTAACCAGCCGGGGACCGGTCCAACAAGGAGCGGGATCTGATGGTCTGTTGAGACCGCGGTCACAACGAACCCCTGCGCGGCGAACACGGCAGAGGCGCGTCGCATGTGGCTGGCACTGGTCACCAGCAGAATATGGTTAATGCGCTGTCGCTCGAGCAGTGCCTGCGTGTATTGGGCGTTCTCCCGGGTCGTGCGGCTCTCGGCCTCCTGCATCAAGACGGCGTCCGGGATGCCGAGCGCCCTGAGCTTTTGCGCCATCAGCTGAGACTCGGGCAGTCCGCCCGGCAGCGTTGTGCCACCCGATAGCACCAACAAGGGGGCTTTCTGTGATTGATACAGGGTTGCCGCGCGCCAGAGCCGATCAGCCGCCTGGTTGAAATCGCCGCCCTGGCCAAAGCGCGATTCACCGGTGACGGCGCCACCTAAAACGACAATCGCCTCGGCTGTTGGCAGTTCCTCATTGGCAAACGCGGGGTAAGCCGCCTCAAGTGGGGTTAATAACGCGGTTGCGCCCCACTCCGTGGCACAAAAATACAGCCACGCAGTTGCCAAGAGCGTGAGGCTATTCGCACGGCCGCGCGCACCGCGCATCCGCAACAGCATCGCTAACACGAGCAGGAGCAGGCAGAGAGAAAGAGGGTAAACCAGCAGTGAAAAAATTTTGCTGAGCAGCAGCACCCGTCAGCCGCCGAACGGATGTCGCAGGAGTATGGTCTCCTCGCGATCGGGGCCGGTTGAAATAATGTCGATGGGCGCACCCACCAGCTCCTCGAGTCGGCTGATATAAGCTCTGGCATTGGCGGGTAGCGCATCCAGAGACTTCAGGCCCACGGTGGATTCGCTCCACCCAGGCAATGTCTCGTAAACCGGTCTCAAATTCTCGTAGTCCACGGCATCGATGGGGTTGGCCACCGTCTCACCCGAGTCATCGGTATAACCCACGCAAACAGAGATTTCCTCCAACCCATCCAACACGTCAAGCTTGGTCAGGCAAAGGCCCGACAGCGAGTTGATATTCACGGCCGTGCGCAACGCCACGGCGTCGAACCAGCCGCAACGTCGAGGGCGCCCGGTCGTGGCGCCGAATTCGTGTCCCCGCTCCGCCAGTCGTAGGCCGGTCTCATCAAACAGCTCGGTGGGAAAAGGTCCGGAGCCCACCCGCGTGGTATAGGCCTTGGTGATACCGAGCACGTAGTCCAAGAACAGTGGGCCAAATCCTGACCCGGTCGCGGTGCCACCCGCCGTCGTATTGGAACTGGTCACAAACGGATAGGTGCCATGATCGATATCAAGCAGAGAGCCTTGGGCGCCCTCGAACAACAGGCGCGCCTTCGTCTTACGGTACTCATGAAGCAGTGAAGTGACGTCCGCCATCATCGGCATCAGACGGTCGCCGTGGGCCAGCGCCTCGTCCAGAACCGCTGACAACTCAAGCGTGGCCACACCGTAATAGTGCGCTAGGACATGATTGTGATAATCCAGCACTTCTTCGAGAGACGCAGCGAACCTTGAGGAGTCGCGCAAGTCGCCCAGTCGGAGCGCTCTGCGCGCCGCCTTGTCTTCATAGCAGGGGCCAATACCGCGGCCCGTCGTACCAATCTTGTTCTCGCCCCGTCGTGCCTCGCGGGCCTGATCAAGCGCCACGTGGTAAGGCAAGATCAATGGGCAGGCGGCCGAGACCTTCAGCCGGTCCTGCACGGGCACACCGCTGGCTTCCAGCGTATCGATCTCCTGGAGCAATGCTTCGGGCGAAAGGACCACACCATTGCCAATCAAACACTGCACGCCCGCGCGCAGCACGCCCGACGGGATCAGGTGCAACACGGTCTTTTCCCCGCCTATCACCAAGGTATGGCCGGCGTTGTGGCCACCCTGAAAACGCACCACCGCATCGGCCTGCTCGGTCAGCAGGTCAACAATCTTACCTTTACCCTCATCGCCCCACTGGGTGCCGAGGATGACCACGTTATGACTCACGAGGAGGTGCCCCCTTCGATAATCCACTCGCCGTTGCGCGAAATCAGCCGCTCGGCATTGGGCAAATCGACGCCGGGAGCGACATCCATGACCACTGTACGGCCCGCCGATCGCAACACATTCACTGCAGTTTGGAGTCCGGCATCATCCGACTGCGGCGCGATCACTGGGACATCGGTTGTCTCGCTCTGCTTCGCATCGTCGACCAGCGCCTTGAGGTCTATCGCAAATCCTGTGGCGGGTCGGTCACGGCCAAAGACCGCGCCGATGTTGTTGTAACGACCACCTTTGGCGACCGCTGAGCCGCGACCCTCCAGATAGACAGCAAACACCAGACCCGTGTGGTATCGAAAACCACGGAGCTCTGTGAGATCCACGTACACACCGACGTCAGGAAATGCCCGCTGCACCCCGGCCAGCACCGTATCGAGCTGATCGAGCGCCGCCATCACCGCCGGCTCATCGGGAAACGCCGCCCGGGCAGAGGCCAGCACATCTGGGGAGCCGTGCAGCGATACCAGGCGCGCCAACCGCTCAGCCTCTCTCTCAGGCAATGAAGCAGACAGCCGCTCAATGTCCGGGACGGACTTTCTCTGCAAGGCGTCAAATACTTGAGTTTCCACCTCAGGCTCGAGACCGGCGTCCGAAAACAGTGCATCGTAGATCCCGATGTGGCCGATATCGAGGGTAAGGGGACGGCTGACGCCGGCGCATTCAAACGTCGACAGCATAAGGCCAATGATTTCGCTGTCGGCCTCAATAGCGTTACTACCAAATAGCTCAGCGCCCAGTTGAATCGGTGCCCGTCCGCTGATCACAGACTGGGGGGTACTTTGCAGCGTCGACCCGGCGTAGCAAAGCCGCGTCACGCCCTCCTCGGCCAAACTATGCGCATCCATTCGGGCGGTCTGCGGCGTGATGTCGGCTCTGACACCGAGCATTCGGCCGCTCATCTGATCGATGAACTTGCAGGTCACCACATCGAGATCAGCGCCCAGGCCGATGAGCAGCGAGTCAGTAAACTCGACCAACGGCGGGATGACATAGCGGTAACCCCACGTGGCACATTGGTCCAACAGGCGGCGTCTGAGGGCTTCCAGCTGGCCCGCTCGTTCGGGCAACAGCTCGTCAATACCCTCTGGCAATAGCCAGCGATTTTCAGTGCTCATCGTGTTTTTCCGTTAGGACGTGATGCCGCAGAAAGCGCTCACTCGGAGAATAGCACAGGGGAAAGAGGGTGAGACCGGGCGCGCAGGGCGCGCCCAACTATTTACGATCGGCTCACTTGCTGGGTTCGGCGTTACGCAGGTACTGGAAAAACTGACTGTCAGGCTGCAGGAGCATGACGTCGCCACCCGCATTAAAAGTCTCACGGTAAGCCTGCAAACTCCGTATAAAGGAATAAAACTCGGGGTCCTGATTGAACGCTTCAGCATAGATACGGGTTGCCTCGGCATCGCCGTTACCGCGAATAATTTCCGCATCGCGGAAGGCATTGGCCTCAATCACCGTGACTTCGCGATCCGCAGCCGCACGAATGCCTTCCGCCAACTCCTTACCTTCTGAGCGCAGTTCGCGGGCCTCTTTTTCTCGCTCCGCATTCATACGGCGATAAACCGACTCTGATACATCAGGTGGCAGATCAATCTTTTTGACCCGCACGTCAATCACTTCCACACCCAGCTCTTCATTCGCCAGCTCATTGAGCTGGGACGTAATAGCTTGCATCAATTCATCGCGTTGCCCGGAGACAACCTCCTGCACCGTCCGCACCGCAACCTGATTTCGCAGGCCATCGTTGATTCGCTGAGACAGCAGGCCAGCCGCGCGATTCTCTTCACCATTGGTCGCGGTGTAGTACTTGGCGGTGTCGGTGACACGGAACTTAGCGTAAGAGTCGACGATCAGCGCCTTTTTCTCTTGGGTAAAAAAGCGCTCCGGACTGCTGTCCACGGTTAGGATGCGACC
>JADHQF010000094.1 GCA_016778085.1 Luminiphilus sp.
AAGAGATCATCGACAATAATGTCTGCAGCCGGGATCTGCTCATCCGCATCGCCGGTAGCCAAAGCGCTCACGACGGCCGCCAACTCTCCCGGAACACTGCTCACCCCAGGAGAGGCCAGCACTACCCGGGCGCCCGGCGCCATGTCGTAGATCAACTGCAGTAAAAAGAGCATGTCTGTGCTGCCGTTAACATTGTCAACGGCGCTTAACGCACCAGCGCCGTGTGTAACGGCCTTGCCGCCAGAGCGCACGAACAAGCTTGCGGCATCGGGAATTTTTCGAGTGCTTAATGCTTGCAGCGCATCCAAATCGGACTGTTTAAAAGGGAGACTGATCAGGCCGATTACCACGCCCGAACCGTCCAGAGCCGGATCACCGATCCTGGGCTTGTCGGCGGGATACAGGTCTTCCAACCGATGTGCACCCGCCGCCTGCGTACTGCCCTGGCCCTGAGCCATCGGACCAATGACCTCGGTGATCCGGAAAACCGTGTTAGATAGCGACAGCGCCACCGCCATCGAACCCGTCAGCTGGGCAGTCACGTAGGACCGGGATTGCGAGATAAATTTTGGCGAGACACCCAGTTTAGACAGAGCGGTGACGACCTCATCTGCGCTGCTGCCATCGATACGATACACCCGCTCAAGACTGGAAATCGTGCGCGCGACCTGAGTTGCCTCAGCGGCCAGTAGAGAGGGTAAGGGTTGCCTTGCGGCGTGGCGCGCACCTGCGACAAGCGCCGGCGGCAGTTTCTTTTCAGTAGCAGACAAAGACTGCAAAAATTCGCGGTAGGGCGCGGACGGTTTGTTATCGTCAGCAGCCAATGCCCGACCACCCAGCGCAAGAGCGAGTAGCAAGCACGCCCAAAACAAGCGCGCCCCAAAAATGTCGCCAAACTTTCCTCTCATAAGCACCATATTCTGCAAGTCCAATTTGCTCGACAGCGCCAGATACTGTGTACGCTGGCGCCTGCCTTCCTATTTCAGTTTACCGCAAGCCAATCCGGGATTAGAGAGGCCCATACAGCCAAGGGGGCCTCTCATTTATTGGCTTGTCAGCATGTCTGCGCACGCTTCACTCTGCGTTATCTCTTCGTCGCAGGCTTCAAGGTGATCCCATCACTATGGTATGCGCGCAACCGGCCGCTGTGGCGCTTGCGTATTGGACCGCCACAATCCCATCCCGGGACACACTAAGTCGATAGGGGCGCCGCAAAAAGAGGACCTATGTTAACTGTGGGCGTTTTGGCTCACAATTAGCTTTTGCGTGTAAATTTGGACTCGCTTGGCATGGTAAAACGATCACTTCGCCAGATTAGTGCTTCACGACCGTACGGCAGAGGGATGGCCACGGCCGTCCTGACCGGGCTCCTGATCATGACCGGACAGGCTGTCTCCGCCCAGGTCGAGATACTGGACCAGGTTGTCGCCATTGTCGATGACGACATCATTTTAGCGAGCGAGCTTCAAGAGCGGATTCAGGGCGTACGCAACACGATGGAAGCGCGGGGCGTGGAGATGCCCGAGGAAGAGGTTCTCGTTCGGGAGACTTTGGACCGCCTGATTCTGGATAGCATCCAGTTGCAGTTAGCGAATCGATACGGAGTGCGCATACCGGACCAACAGCTGGACGAATCGATGACCCGGCTGGCACAGCAAAACGGCCTCTCTCTGGAGCAATTCAGGATCGCCCTTGAGCAGTCCGGACAGAGCTATGCCGCCGCTAGAGAGAACCTGCGGGACGATTTGGCCATTCAGCGCGTGCAACAAGGTAATGTGATGCGCAACATCAATATCACTGAGCAGGAGATCGATAACTTTCTGGCCACCGAAGAGGGCGAGGCGCTGACGCAGCCCGAGTATCGGGTGGTGCAGGCCCTGCTCTCTACCGGTCGGACTGAGGACGCCGTCACTGTCGCCGCTAAGGAGCGCTTCGTCGACGATATTTTAGCCACCATTCAATCAGGAACGCCCTTTGAGGAAGCCGTCTCGGTGACTCAACCCTTCGCCTTCTCCGGCGGTGATCTGGGCTGGCGAAAGCTGGGGGATATTCCCAGCATGTTTGCCGACGCAGTGCCCTCGTTGAAGATAGGAGAGGTTGCCAAGGTTCGCTCCTCGTCAGGCTTTCATCTGGTGTATCTCGCCGACGCAGTGGGCGGCGAACGACTGGTCAGGCAGACCGATGTGAGACACATCTTGATCAAACCCACAGAGGTGCTCAATGAAGACGCCGCTGAGGCCCTGGCGGTGGAATTGAAGACGCGGATTGAGGGTGGCGAGGCCTTCGGGGATCTGGCGAGACAGTACTCCGACGACATTGGCTCTGCTGCAGAGGGTGGCGAGCTCGGTTGGACCAACCCGGGGCAGATGGTCCCCGAGTTCGAGGCGGCCATGGCCAGTGCGGACGAAGGTGAGGTTACTGAGCCGTTTCGGAGCGAATTTGGCTGGCACATTCTCGAAGTAAAAGGCAGGCGGGATAAGGATTTTTCATCTCAAGTGCAACGCAACCAGGTGGCAGGATTTATCAGGGAGCAGAAATATCAGGAAGAACTGGATGCCTGGCTCCGCAAGATCCGCGAGGAGGCCTTTATTGACATCAAGTGAGCGGCTTCCACCGCTTTGAGTTGATGCCTCAATAGGGTCATCCCCCTTCTCGATCATGTCAAACAACATCCCAAAACTTATAGTGACTGCGGGGGAACCTGCGGGAGTCGGACCCGATCTGGTGTTGGCGGCGGCGGGGGATCATTGGGATGCGCACCTGATTGCTGTAGGCAATAAAGCCTTGCTCACTGAGCGCGCTGCAACACTGGGACTCGGTGTCGAATTCCACCCCTACAACAGCACTGACGCGCCACAGCGTCACCAAATCGGACGGCTACCCCTCATCGATATCCCGCTTCACGCGGCCTGCACCCCGGGCAGGCCCGACGTCCAGAATGTATCGCACGTGTTGGCGCAGCTCGATATGGCCGTGAACCTTTGCCAATCGGGTGAGTGCCAAGCCATGGTGACGGCACCGGTGCATAAAGCGGTCATAAATGACGCAGGTGTGCCCTTCAGCGGCCATACCGAATATCTTGCGCGTGCGACCGGGGCTGAGCAGTCGTTAATGCTGCTGACGTCTGGCGACCTGAGGGTAGCACTGGCCACGACGCACCTTCCCCTCCGCGAGGTGCCCGATGCCCTCGACGCCCGCCTACTCAAGTATGTGCTTTCTACATTGCATCATGATCTTGCGAGTCGATTTAGCTGTGCCGCCCCCCGTATTACTGTCTTGGGGCTAAACCCTCACGCCGGTGAGGGCGGCCATCTGGGTTCGGAAGATCAGGCAGTCATTACACCCGTTTGCGAGATGCTCCGCGGTGAAGGGCTGAATATCCTTGGACCGGTGCCGGCCGACAGCGCGTTTATCCCGAGTTTGCGGGCGCAGACCGACGCATATTTGGCGATGTACCATGACCAAGGTCTGCCTGTACTTAAGGCGCTGGGATTTCATGGTGCGGTTAATGTCACGCTGGGGTTGCCCATTATCCGCACCTCGGTTGACCACGGCACGGCTCTCGATCTGGCGGCAACTGGCAAGGCGGATGCGGGTAGCTTGCGAGCGGCGATCCAGACAGCGATTGATCTCGCGTAATAAGGCCGGTGTGGCGCTTGGGCTAAGCATCTCTCGCAGAAAGGCGGACGTGTGCTACACACCTTCAAGCCGCGGCAAATTGGCTGATTGATGTTTCGATCCGTGCGTATACGGCCCGTGGCTTGGCGGAGTTTTTGACGCGTGAAGCGCTGAGGTAGTTAGCGCGAGTCAGTCACAGTCGAGCATCACCAACGACGGATTTCGGGCCCACAGTGCGCCATTGGTCTGATGGATGAAGCCGGCTCGTAAACTCGTCACCCCCTCTGGCACCTGCTGCTCGTAGTAGAAGGTCTGCCAGTCCCACTGATCCGCATTGGGTTCATGCTCGGCAAGCCGAGCCGGATCGCGGCCCACCTTCAAATAAAGCCCACCGATATGATCAAAGCCGTGGAGCGTGGGCTCGGAGGGCAGATCACCCTTGAGCTCTGCCGAGTAACGAATGGTGGCACCAGACAGGCGCGCGTCATTCACTGTTTGCCTGAGTAGAATCCAGGGCTGTGTGGCGATTCGACGAATCTCCAGCACACCGTCGGTAGACTCCATGGCGAACGAGCGTTCTCCAGCATGCTGGGCCATGCGCCAGGCACGTTTGTATTCACCCTCCATGGTGAACCGGGAGTCGATGAGCAAGTTCTCGGAGACATTACAACGATCAGGGGTTGCTGGATCCGCAACATCCGTCTCGGGCAGATCACCTCCGGCGACACACCCCGAGATCGCAAAGACGCCTGCAACGGAGAGCAACAGCGCCAACGATTCTCCACTTTCCCTGACAGCGAAGCGTAACCACACCAGCTTGCGCGCCCTTCTCTGTAAAAAAACACTTTGCATACTTGGTTCTTAACAAGACCTTAAACAGTCGCCAAGGTACACTGAGAGGTGTGACGATGCATCTCTAATGTAATGACTGATATTAATTTCTCTGCGGCGATTGGCGAAGCAAATTCCGCTGACTCCGCCAATGGGCCATTGTGGAGCTTTAACGGCGTCAAAATGCTGGCCGGGCCCGGTGGCTCGGTAATTCTCCACAAGCTGCGGGGCGACAGGCGGGTGATGGTACAGCCAGATGTCGCCGAGGCGTTGCGGCAATGCGGTCCCTTTCGCACTATTGAGGCGCACACTCGGCGGGTCATCGAGAGCTCGCCATTGCTCAAAGAGCACGCAGAACACACCCATCAGACGCTGCAAGGTCTTGCCGATGGCGGGATATTTGAATCCAGCGATACCTGTTGGCAACGACTCACGCAGGGCGATAACCTCCGCTGTGAACAGACTGCTTGTCGATTATTTGTCCTCACTTGTGACCGACCCGCCGCGCTCGACCGATTGCTCTCGGGTTTGCGCGAATTCCCTCTACCCTTGCCCGTCGAGGGTGTCTGGATCGTCGACGATTCCCGCGACGGTGAAAATATCAAAGAGAACGCGGCGATCATTGAGAGACAAGCCGAAGGTGCCAAGGTGCCGGTAGTGCATGTGGATCTGACTTTTCGCCAGAATCTGATACAGCACCTGAAATCCGCTCTGCCAGAATACCGGCACTGCGTGGAATGGTTTCTGGAAAGATCCGTTTGGGGCGCTCAGCCCACCTACGGTTTGGCGCGGAATCTCGCACTGCTTCTCAGTGTCGGAAAACGTGCACTCATGCTGGACGACGACATCATTCCTCAGGCCATTGCACCGCCACTGGCTGCCAAGAATTTGGATTTTGCGACCCCGAATGAACGCGAAGCACAGTTCTATGCGTCACGCGAAGCACTGAGCGAGCATGCCTTACCGCTACCCGACTCGCCGCTGGCGATGATGCTTGACGCACTGGGGCAGCCGCTCCCTACACTGATCGCTGAACACCTGACAGATCACGCCAGACTCGTCGGGACAGACGGTGAGTTGCTCACCCGGCATGGCCAGGCCAGCAGAGTCTTAGTTAGTCAGTGTGGCTCTTGGGGCGATCCGGGCACTGCCAACGGCAACTGGATTTTCAACTTACCGGCGGCATCAATCAAAAAGTTGCTGGAGCAGAGCGACGACTTGCAAGGACTGCTGAGCGCGCGCAGTCATTGGCTCGGTTATCGGGGGCCGGCGTTGACCCACTATGGCACGCTGTCGCAACTGACAGGCCTAGATCACAGCGTAACCCTACCACCCTATCTGCCCGCAGGCCGCGGGGAGGACTCCCTGTTTGGCATCATGGTGCAGCGCTTACATCCCGACTGTGCCGTGTGGAATGAAGGCTGGGCAATCCGGCATGAAAATGCAGAGGATCGCGACCACAGAACCGCGATGAGCCCCCTCTCTGCCAGGCCGGGGCTCTCATTACTGGTGGACTTTCTCGGCCATGAGCCGCGCGATCAGCGGGGCTTGTCTCCGGCCGCACGACTGACCGGGCTCGCACATCAAGTGCGGGCTCTGGCCACAATGGAGTTAGGCGCTCTAGAGAACATCGTTCGTGAGGAGCTGGTGAGTAAGCGCGGTGCATTACTGACCCGATGCATCGACCACCTGAAAGAGCTGGGCGCCATGGCTGATCTTGCCGGCGCCCCAGCTTGGCAAACCTTCCTCGAGCAGTCGCGTGACCAATTGGTGAAAGAGCTTCAGACCCCAGAGCCCAACCCGCTGGCAAGCATTGGCGGTGTGGCACATGATCAGGCAGGTATCCAACAACTGCGCGAACACGGAGAGCAATTCGGCAACGGCCTGGAGGCTTGGCTCTCAATCTGCGAGGCAGCAGCGACATTCAAGGCCTGATCGAGGGTCGCTAACACGCCATTTAGCGGCGGCTTCATCGCCGACTAATCTTAGACCATGGCAACGTTCATAGCACTCGGGTCGGCTCGCCGTGAGAAGTTATGAACTGCTTGATCACAAAGCCTGCGGGGTGATTTTAAAGAAATGGCGCAGGGCATCCGCCTCCCGCTCAATCAGTTCCTTAGCGGTTTGCTTTAAATTGCGGATATTGCCTTGCGAGGCGTCGTCCATATCATCGCTCGCGTAGTGCAGTTGTGTTTGTAGACGCAGATATTGATCGCCCAAAAACAAGCGCATCTGGTGATCGGCCGCTTTGGACGCGCCATCGAACATGCAATCCAGTAAGGACATGACCCACAATGCGCTCCCCCAGGTGCGCGCCTCGTCATAGGGGATTGGCCGGGTTAACTCGCCGGTACCCAGAGAGAGCATGGCGATAGGTTCATCGGGAAACAACTTGCGGGCCTCAGCATAGGCCGACACGGCGGGTGAGTTGATGAACACTCCCCCGTCGATCAACGTGCGGCTTTGTTCCGCCCAATGTAAATTAACCGGCTCAAAGTAAGTGGGCGCCGCCGAAGTCGCGCGCGATGCCTCGGCGCACAACAGCTCGCTATGGTCTGCGTGCCAGCTCTTGAGGAACACCGTTTTACGGCGCTCGATATCGTAACTGGTGACCATCACCGGCGTACCGCAGTCACCCATCCTTTTATCCCCAAAGTATTTATGGAGAATCTTCTCAAGTGCCTCATGGGAATACGCCTCTTCGAAGAGGCCCCCCGCCGTTCGTAATTTGCGCCACAAGGATCGCTCAAAGATTTCTGCACCGTGCCGCTCATACAGTGCCGCCATGCTTTTTGCGGCCAACAAAGGCCGGCCCTCATGATCCTGAAGGGCCAACCCCAGAGCCAAAATGC
>JADHQF010000006.1 GCA_016778085.1 Luminiphilus sp.
CGGCCCGCTTCAAAACTCAACAACCTACAGGACCACCAATGGCTACATTGAGCATTACCGCAAGGACCGCAGGATCAGCTGAACTGATCAAAACCCAGGCACTGGCCGTTCTGATGCCCGAGAGAAAAACGCTGTCTCCCTTACTGAAAGCGCTGGATAAGCGCCTGGGTGGCACAGTGGCGAGATCGCTGCACAACGGTGATTTCACAGGAGCCACCGGGAGTCACATCTGGCTGCCCGGCGCAGACGGCGTCGAGAGGGTGCTGCTAATCGGCTGCGGCGATCCGAGCAAGCTCAACGTCGCACAATCCAAAAAAATCAGTGAAGCACTATCGCGCGCACTTGTGGCCAGCCCCGCCAAGGACGGGCAGATCCTGATGGAGTGCCTGACGCAAAAAACGAAAAACCCCGCTGCGCTGATGGAGCAAATGAGCCTGTCCCTCTCGTTGGCACACTATCAATACGGCCAAACCTTGAATAAACGCAAGAAAGCCGAGCGAGCGCTGAAAAAAGTTGCCATTCTGCCGGGCGCCCTGTGCGACATGGCGGCGGCCCGTCGCGCCGTGCTCGCAGGTGTCGCAACAGGCCAAGGCAGCAACTTAACCCGCCAACTGGTCAATTTACCCGGCAACATTTGCACTCCCAAATTCCTTGCCAGCGAAGCGAGGCGGCTCGCCCGCTCGGATAAAAACCTGACCACCACCATCGTCGATGAACGAAAAATGGCGGAACTGGGCATGCACTCTCTACTGTCGGTAGGGAATGGATCAGAGCAACCGTCTCAACTCATTATCATTAAATATCAGGGTGCCGCGAGCAGCGCCCGCCCCTACTGCTTGGTGGGCAAAGGCATCACATTCGACACCGGCGGCATCAGCCTGAAGCCAGGCGCCAAAATGGACGAGATGAAGTTCGATATGGGCGGTGCGGGATCCGTATTCGGTGCGCTCAAGGCGGCCGCCATGATGAAACTACCCATCAACATTGTGGGGGTGATCGCGGCTGCAGAGAACATGCCGAGTGGACGGGCGACCAAGCCCGGCGATGTGGTCACGAGCATGTCGGGCAAAACCATCGAAATTCTCAACACTGATGCCGAGGGTCGCCTAGTGCTTTGCGACGCACTCACCTACGTAGCGCGATTCTCTCCCGTCGAGGTCGTTGATATCGCCACTTTAACTGGGGCCATCATTGTGTCTCTGGGGCAGGAGGCGACAGGCATCTTCTCCAATGACGACCACCTTGCCAACAGCCTGCTCAGTGCTGGAGAGCGCAGTCATGACCGCGGATGGCGATTCCCGATTTGGGAGGAATACCATCGACAGCTCGACAGTCATTTTGCGGATCTGGCCAATATTGGCACCGGTGGCGCGGGGAGTATTACAGCGGCCTGCTTCCTTTCTCAATTTGCAGAAGACTATAAATGGGCACACCTAGACATCGCGGGCACCGCATTTAGAAGCGCCCCCAAGGGCGCTACGGGTCGACCCGTACCCATGCTGGTTCAGTATCTGCGTGAGCGTGCTGGAGTCCTGTGACACAAGTCGATTTCTATGTTCTGCCAGAGAATGGCAGTCTGACGGCTCATGCGGCTGTGGGGCGCATTGCCGAGAAAGCGTTGAGCCGCGGCCACCAAATTTTTGTTCAGGTCGCAGACGAAGCCACCGCCACGGCACTGCACGACAACTTGTGGACATTCCGCACTGAGAGTTTTCTACCCCACGCCATCGTGGGAAAAGATGACGGCGAACCACTGGTCATAGGTTGGGACGACCCGTCGCTTGAGCATGACGACGTATTAATCAACACAACCGGCGCCGTGCCCGGTCATTTTGCGCGTTTTGGCCGCTTGGCACAGATCGTAGCGCCGGATGCCGCTACAATTGAGGCCTCGCGCGAAGCGTGGCGATTTTATCGGGACCGGGGCTACCCCCTTGCCAAGCATGATCTGTCGTAGCACTGAATACCGCCTACAGGGCACATCAATATCGTGACCATGGACAAAAATTTTTCACCTGCAGACATCGAAGCGCGCTGGTACGAGCAGTGGGAATCCCGTGGCTATTTTGCACCGTCCGGGCAAGGCCCCGCTTATTGCATCCCGATCCCGCCACCCAACGTCACCGGCACCTTGCACATGGGGCACGGCTTTCAGCAGGCCATCATGGACGCGCTGATTCGCTACCACCGCATGCGCGGTCACAACACCCTCTGGCAAGTCGGCACAGACCACGCCGGCATCGCTACACAGATGGTTGTCGAGCGCCAGCTTGAGGCCGAGGGCACAACGCGGGAGGCCCTTGGCAGAGAGGCCTTTATCGATCGGGTGTGGGATTGGAAAGCGGAATCCGGTGGCGCCATCACTCAGCAGCTCAGGCGGCTGGGCACTTCCCCCGATTGGGCCCGGGAGCGCTTCACTATGGACCCGGGACTGTCAGAAGCCGTCCAACGGGTGTTTATCGCGCTGCACGAACAGGGTTTGATTTATCGCGGCTACCGGCTGGTCAATTGGGATCCGAAATTTCTCACTGCGATCTCTGATCTCGAGGTGGTGCAGGAGGAAGAGACTGGCTCACTCTGGCATCTCCGCTACCCGCTGAGCAGCGGCAAGGGTCATTTGATCGTCGCGACGACCCGTCCCGAGACTATGCTGGGCGATACGGCGGTTGCGGTCCACCCCGATGATGAGCGCTATCGCCATCTGGCGGGAGAGACCATCGACCTGCCCCTCGCTGGGCGGACCATCCCGATCATTGCCGATGATTACGTGGATCCCGAGTTCGGTTCCGGCTGCGTGAAGATCACCCCTGCGCATGACTTTAATGACTACGCCATGGGCGAGCGTCACGATTTGCCCATGATCAATGTGCTGACCGCCGAGGCCAAAATAAACGATGAGGCACCGGAGCGCTTCCGGGGACTGGACCGTTTTGATGCCAGAGCACAGATCATCGCTGAGCTCGAGGCTGCCGGGTTGCTCGATAAAATTGAACCGCACACGCTCAAGGTACCCAGAGGGGACCGCTCTGGCGCGGTAATTGAGCCGTGGCTGACACCGCAATGGTATGTCGACGCGAAAAAGCTCGCGGAGCCAGCCATTAAGGCCGTCGAGACCGGCGCCATCGAGTTTGTGCCCAAGCAGTGGGAAAACACCTACTTCGCCTGGATGCGCGACATTCAGGATTGGTGCATCAGCCGACAGCTGTGGTGGGGGCATCGCATACCGGCCTGGTACGACGAGGCAGGCAATGTCTACGTTGGAGAATCTGAGGCTGCGGTGCGCGAGGCGCACTCGATCCCTGATGACACGCCATTGCGACAGGATGATGACGTCTTGGATACCTGGTTTTCCTCGGCCCTGTGGACCTTCTCCACGCTTGGCTGGCCGGAGAAAAATGACGACCTATCGGCGTTTCATCCCGCCTCCGTGTTGGTGACTGGTTTCGACATTATTTTCTTCTGGGTGGCCAGAATGATCATGATGTCACTGCACTTCATGGAAGAGGTCCCCTTCCATGCCGTCTACGTCCACGGCCTAGTACGCGACGGCGAAGGCCAGAAAATGTCGAAGTCGAAAGGCAACGTGCTGGACCCCATCGACCTGATTGACGGTATCGAACTGGAGGCGCTAATTCAAAAACGAACCAGCAATCTGATGCAACCTCAACTCGCTGCGAAAATTGAGAAAGCGACCCGCAAGCAGTTCCCCGAGGGGATCACCGGTTATGGCACCGACGCGCTCAGATACACCTTTTATTCACTCGCATCCACCGGGCGGGATATCAATTTCGATATCGGCCGGATGGAGGGATACCGCAACTTCGGTAACAAAATTTGGAACGCCTCGCGCTACGTGCTGAGCCATACGGACTCACACAACCTGAGCGAGGGGGACGCGACGCTGTCGCTGGCTGACCGCTGGATTCAGAGCCGCCTCGAGACAACACTGATTGCCGTCGAGGACGCCTATGGAAACTATCGTTTCGATCTGGCATCTCAAGCGCTTTACGACTTCGTATGGAATGAGTTCTGTGACTGGTACCTTGAGCTGTCCAAGCCAGTTCTATGGGATGACGCCACCGCCACATCCGAACAATTGGGGGCGCGTCGCACTTTAATTACGGTACTGGAGAAGTCACTGCGTATGCTCCATCCCTTCATGCCGTTCTTGACAGAGGAAATCTGGCAAACCGTCAGCCCACTGGCGGATCAAGAGGGCGAAAGCATCATGCTGGCGCCTTGGCCCGGAAGGCAGAAGGATCGAGTGGATGCAGAGTCCGAAGCAGAAATAGAATGGCTCAAAGAGATCATTGTCGGCATCCGCACCATTCGCTCAGAATCCAATATCCCCCCTGCTACCGAGCTCCCTGTGTTTATCGTCAATGCCACGGAGCTCGACCGTGAGCGATTCAGCCGCAGTGAGGCATACCTGGGACGACTGGCCAAGGTCAGCGGTATCACGGTGCTGTCCGGAGAAGAGCCCCCGCCGGCAAGCCTGATGGCTTTATGCGGTGACCTCGAGATCATGGTGCCCATGGCCGGTGTCATCGATATTGAGGCCGAGCTCAAGCGTCTCGACAAGGAGATCGAACGCCAGGAGAAAGAAGTGGCGAAGCTCGACGGCAAACTCTCCAATAAAGCGTTTACCGAGCGAGCACCTACAGACATTGTCGAAGCAGAAAAGCACAAGAAAACGATGGCGGAAACGGCCTTAGCGACTCTCGGGCGTCAGCGCACGCAAATTGAGGAGTTGCGTTCTGCATGAAGCCCTGATAAGACTACGCCCCATAATAATTCTAATGCGGTGGATTCAGTCATGTCAGAAAGACAGACAGGAACCGTTAAATGGTTCAACAATGCCAAGGGCTTTGGCTTCATCACAATGGCCGACCGGCCAGACGATATCTTTGTTCACTTCAGAGCGATCGAGGGGGATGGTTATCGTAGCCTGAACGAGGGACAGGAAGTCGAGTTCAACCTGGTTGAAGGCCCAAAAGGCTTGCAGGCCGAGGAAGTAGCCAAGCGCTAATACCCTCGGCACGGCACTTTTGCTAAGCTCGCGCTCCCATCGAACGCGGAGAGCGGTATGCCGTCGTCTAAAACCAAGAAAACAACCAGCAAAACCAAGCAATCCGCTGCAGACAAAAAGCTCCGTCGCTTCCGCGGCGTCGTCATGCCGTACGCCGGACACAAGAGTATTCGAGCCGTGCGGCGAGCAGGTCATGAGCCGAGCATTCACGGTACCAAGCTGTGGAAATCCAGCTGCCTGATCATCGACTATTTAAAAAAGCATCCGCCGAAGCGCCGCAAGCGCGTGCTGGATGCTGGCTGCGGCTGGGGCATTACCGGCATTTGGTGCGCAAAGGAATGGGAGTCAAAGGTCGTTTCAATGGATGCCGACCCCGCTGTATTCCCCTACCTTAATGCCGTAGCGGAACTAAACGGCGTCTCCACCGAAAGCTGGGTGCAGCGTTTCGAAAAGGTCCGCAAGAAAGACCTTGAGAAGGTCGACATTCTGTTCGGCGGTGACATCTGTTTCTGGGATGAGCTGGTGGGTCCTGTCGCCAAAATGATCGATCGCGCCATTGACGCTGGCGTTGGCACGATCGTGATTGGCGATCCCGAGCGACCCACGTTCCATGAAATGGCCGACAAAGTGACTAAAAAACACGGCGGTGAAGTTTTGGGCTGGCGGCTTTCTGGCACGGTAAAAGCGACCGGCGCATTACTGGTGATTCACAACGACTGATCAGTCGATGTAGGCGAGCTCCAGGCTCAGTTCGGTCTCCACCGGCTCGGAACACGACACAAAAGCTGGCCTGAACACCATGCTGCGCATCGCACGTCTCACCCGGCTTGGGGGGTCGGCATCAACCCCGGCCGAAGGCAAACTGAAATTCATATCAACGGGCCTGCCCCTCTCGGTCACTGTAAGAGACATGTCGAGCGGTATAGTGGGCTCTTGAAACGCCCTGTTAAAGGCCAGCCGGGGGTATTCCGGCAGCGGGGCCGCTCGGGAAAACCGAGACGGCGAAAGTACGCAGGCTCTTCGATAAAGCGTCGTCGCCTCATCCCGCTTACCATAAAACCAGTGCCAATCTGCCAGAGCGGATAGTGCCTCGTGGCTGTCGGGGCTGACCTTAAGCAGTCGCTCAAAAACCGTTTCCCCCTTACTGAACACGCGACGCTTTAGCGCTTCCAGTCTTGGCTCCCGGTCAAGGGATTGCCACTCCGGGTCGGTAAAGGTCCGCTCGAAACGGAGGTCGTCAACAAATACATCGAGCTTGTGCTCCAGAAGATAGTAAAAACGACCCAATCTAAAGGTGAAGGGCTCGCACCAAGCAAGATTTACTGACCCGTCAGCACAAACTGCTTCGGCCATCGACTCAAAGCGAGTGTGCAGTGCCAACAATTCGCGGCTCCGGCCCTCCCAGGAAACGCCCATCAGCGCATCCAGTGACGCGTCGAAAAACTCCAGAGCCGCGCGCATTTCACCCTCTTCAAAAGGCGGCAGGCCCGAACCCAGCAACCGAAACTGATAGGCCGCGCGGGCCTCGAACCCTTCACGATCGCCCGTCAGCAGATACAGATCCAGTAGCCCACGCAGGATCGGCAACTGCTGATCACCGTACAAGCCATTGTTGACCCTGGCATTGTGCAACGCGGCGTCATAGAGGGACGTCGCCAAAGTCACTTCACCCGCCTCCATCGCCAGCTCGGCGACCTGCACGAATTCGGCCGCTAGCGCGGGATGATAGGGCCCAAGATTTCGCTCTGTCTCCTCAAGTCTGGCCTGGGCCTCATCAACATTCGCAAGCTCGGAGGCGTCTCGCCCGTCAGCAAAATCTAATACCGTCACAACATCGCGGTACTGCACTGGCAAGCCAAAGGGGATCGGCGTATCGCCGCGGGTTGGGCAGACATATAGGCACAGCAGCACGAGCAGCGGTGTCAGGTGAGTTGGCGTCAGTCGTGCGGGCATCGTTGGTGAATATAGCGCAAAAAAAAGCCCGCCTCGGAGAGGCGGGCAAAGCTGTATCGGACTCTGGATAACGCCGGGTAAAAGGGAAAACCCGGCGAAATGTCTTCAGAACCTGTTGTGTAGTATCCATACGGGTTATCATGACCACCAATGTATTTTTTTAATCACATACAGTCGCCAGCGTTATAAGGTGGAGCCTTGAACCTCAACCGTCTTGCAAGAATTGACCTCAACTTATTGGTTGCACTGCATATTTTGCTTGAAGAATGCAGTGTTTCGCGCGCCGCTGACAGGCTGTCTATTACCCAGCCGGCGATGTCAAAAACGCTGGGCAGACTGCGGGAAACCTTTGATGACCCGTTGTTTGTGCGCAGTAAGCGCGGCATCCAGCCGACACCCCGAGCGCTCGGGCTGGCGGGGGAGCTCAAGAGCCTGCTCGGGCAGGTGGACGGGCTGCTGGACGCCGGAGAGTTCACCCCCGCCGCTTTTAAAGGCGAGATCACGCTGGCCATTTCCGAGTATGTCGGTTTCACGCTACTGCCCCCACTTTCTGCACGACTGCAATCCAGCGCGCCCCGGTTGCGGCTTCGCACCATTACACGAGCCGAGCGGCAGCTGGATCAGTTGGCAAGCGGCGAGCTGGATTTCGCCATACAGATAGAGCGGGAGGGATATCCACCGGAGTATTCAGTTTCGCCATTGGCTGCCTCCCCACTTGCGATTTTCGTTCGGCAGGAGCACCCGCTCGTTGCCCAGACTGTCACCGCCGACTTGATGCGCCAGTATCCGCAGGTGGCACTCTATGTTGCAGACCGCGAAGAGTTGGTTGGAGGTCAGGTGCTGGCGCGTGGTTTGTTCGAGAGCGACCGGGGCATTCTCGAAACATCGCACCTGTTGACGGCATTTGAAATTCTGAGAGAGACGGACTATCTCCTTATTTGCCCGGCCTACCTGGCGCGCAACGAGGGCGCAACACGCGATATGGTCGCCCTGACCTTACCCGTTGAAATGACATTCAGCGTGCAGTACTCGCTTATTGCTCATCGGCGTACCGAGCATTCACCCATTCATCAGTGGCTGTGGCAGGAAATTATCGACACAGTCCAATCCATGCGCTTCCGGACAGTTCATCGCGGATAGCTCGTCGCAGATAGCTCATCGCGAGAAGTTCGACGCCGGACTACCCCTTGGGATAATTGGGCGCCACAGGCCTTTACTACTGTCATTTGTGCCATACTTCGCGCCCCAGCGATGCCCTACCCCCGTTAATGAGTCAGACCAGCCGCCGAGAGATTCCGCAGTTCAACACTCCCATTGTTGAGACACACTGCCACCTGGATTATCTGGACTCGCAGGCATTGTCCGAGACATTGGATGACGCCTTTCGTGTCGGGATTGAGCGGATCGTTACGATCTCCGTCTCGGCCGATAACCTGGATCAGGTACGTGACATCGCCAACGGGCACCAGTCCATTTGGTGTACCCAGGGCATTCACCCTCACGAGGCTGAGAGCTGGAGCCCCGCGCTGGCAAAGCGGGTCGAAACAGGCGCAGCGGACGCGCGGGTCGTGGCCATTGGGGAAATCGGACTCGATTACTACTACGACCATGCAGACCGAGAGGCACAAATCAAAGCGTTCGATGAGCAGCTGGCGCTTGCCGCCGAGCTGTCTCTGCCCGTGGTCATCCATACCCGCGAGGCTGATGACGATACCCGCGCGATCCTGGCCAATTACAGCAGCGCGCTGCCGCGCAAAGGGGTCATCCATAGCTTCACCAGCTCCCTGTCACTGGCGGAGTACTGTCTCAGCGAGGGGTTCATGCTGGGATTCAATGGCATCACGACGTTCCGCAATGCCGACAACGTCAGAGCCGTAGTCGACGCCACCCCAGTGGAGCGCATTGTGCTCGAGACCGATGCACCCTATCTGACGCCTGTTCCCTATCGTGGGCGACCCAACGCGCCCTGCTACTTACCCTTCATTGCCGAGACGCTGGCGGAGATCAAATCACTCCCGACGGAAGCGTTTCTCGAGCACGCCCGCGCCAATAGCTACAGACTGTTTTTCTAATTCATGACCGATCATTTCTTACCTGGCCAGCGATGGGTCAGTCACGCGGATAGTACTTTGGGTTTGGGGATCGTGACCCACGCGGATGAACGCCGGGTCACCTTGCATTTCCCCGCCGTGGAGGAGGAACGGGTGTATGCGACCGATCGCGCACCCCTGACCCGACTAGTCCTCAAACCCGGTGACCAGCTGACACGCATGGACGGCAGCATGCTGACGGTCATCGCGCTTCAGGAACAAGACGGGGTGATTACTTATGAAGCAGAGGGACCATCTGGAGCGCATCATTCGGTCGTGGAGACCGAGCTTGATGCCCATATCGAGCTGAATACGCCGATCGAGCGATTACTGAATAATCAACTGGGTAAGCCTAGAGACTTTGGTCTCCGAATGACCACTTTGGAGCACGCCGCCGAGGGAGAAGGCTTTGGACTGGGAGGCTTGCTCGGTCCACGAACCGCCCTACTCTCGCACCAACTGTATGTGGCAGCCAACGTGGGGAAACGCTTTGCGCCACGCGTATTACTTGCCGATGAGGTGGGGCTCGGTAAGACCATTGAGGCAGGGCTGATCCTCACCCAGCAGCTACATCGACAGCGGGTGCGCCGCGTCCTGGTGCTTGTGCCTGAGACACTGGCGCACCAGTGGCTTGTTGAAATGCAAAGACGCTTCCACCTGGCATTCTCACTGCTCAATGCCGAGCGACTGGAAGACGCCGACATCGAAATGGAGTTTTCCGAGAATGCGCTGGTTATCGCTCCGATCAGCCTGTTTGCAGATGATCCGATAACAAGAGAAATCGTCAGCGGCCTTGACTGGGACATGGTGGTCATTGATGAGGCACACCACATCACAGGAATTGGTGAGCAGCGCACTGACTTGGGTCAGTTTGTCTGCGAGGTATCGGCTCGCGCCCGCGGCCTGCTGCTACTGACCGCCACTCCCGAGCAGGCTGGACTGAGAAGCCACTTTGACCGACTACGACTGATCGACCCTGCGCGCTTCGCAGATTTTGACCAATTCACCGCCGAATACGCCCAATTTGCCGAATGGAGCCGCCTGATCGATCAATTGGAAAGGGGTGAGGCCGTCACACTACCCGAGGGGATTGACGCCGAGGCCGATACAGAAGAGCAGATTCAACAGATGCTTGACCGTTACGGCACCGGGCGCGTGCTGTACCGCAATTCACGGCGAGGGGTGCCCGGGTTTCCGCAACGACACCGACACGCTTATTCGCTGACGTCGCCAGCGCTTTATCAGCATGACGCCCAGACACTCCACCCGGAAACGCTGCACCCAGAATCCATATGGATTGAACAGGACCCTCGGGTCGTGTGGCTGGAAACACAGCTGAAAAATCTCCGGCCCAAAAAGGTGCTTGTGATCTGCGCGCATAAAGAAACAGCGATTGCGCTGGAGCACTTTCTGCACCTGAAAGCCGGTGTTCGTTGCGCGGCCTTCCACGAGGAGCTGAGCCTTATCGAACGCGACCGCGCTGCTGCCTATTTTGCCGAGGAAAGCGGCGGTGCGCAGGCGCTGATCTGTTCAGAAATTGGTAGTGAAGGCCGCAATTTTCAATTTGCGCAGCACCTGATTTGCTTTGACCTGCCTTTGCATCCGGATCTGCTGGAACAACGCATCGGTCGTCTGGACCGGATTGGTCAAGGCACTGATATTCACATCCATGTGCCCTATTTGGCGGAAACCGGCCAGGAAACCCTGTTTCGCTGGTTCGATGAAGGCTTGAACGCCTTCGCCGCCACCTGCTCCGTTGGCTACCAACTGCACAGTGAGTTTGCCGATACGCTTGGCGCACTTCTCTCCGGATCGGGCGAACTCGACCTGCTGTTGCAGAGCACCCGCACGCGCCGGGACGAATTGTCGCGCGAGAGTGAGGCAGGCCGTGACCGCCTGCTTGAGCGTCACTCACATGATGCAGACGCAGGCGCAGACATTATTGCCACCCTAGAGCAGCGTGAAACCGCCGACGCACTTCACGACTTCTGTGAGCACCTGTTTGACCGAATGGGCATCGAGCAAGAATATCTCGACGAAAATCTGTCGCTAATAAGACCGACGGAAAACCTGGCGACCGGACAGTTGCCGGGCCTCCCAGAAGATGGCGTCACAGCAACCTATCACCGACCCATGGCATTGAGCCGCGACGACGTCACGTTTATGACGTGGGAACATCCGATCGTTATGGAATCGATGGCAGCGCTACTGAGCAGCGACATCGGCAAAGCCAGCATAGGGACGTTCAAACATCGAGGCGTCCCTGCTGGCACCATCCTGCTAGAAGGCGTGCATCGAATGGAGTGCCTCGCCCCGCTGTATCTCACCACAGGCCAGTTCCTGAATTCGCAACCGGTCAGAACGCTGCTCACTCAAGCGGGAAAGACAGTTGGAGACAAGCTGTCATCGACGTTTTTAACCGAAGCGCTACAAACTGTACCCAGTGCAACGAGCGCGAGCGCCCTGAACAAGCTGCGCCCGGCACTGGAGAAGTTACTACCCACCTTGGAACAGATCGCCAGAGACGAGGTCAGTCGACGTGGCCAAGAGGCGGTCGACGCGGCGAATCGATTCTATGACGAGGAACTGAGCCGACTCAGCTACCTGCAGTCTCTTAATCCTGCGATACGAGACGAAGAGCTGTTGGAGCTGGAAGCCTCCAGAGACGCCTGCCTGCTCGCGCTGTCGCACGCGAAGCCTGCGCTAGAGGGCCTCAGAGTCTGTATAGCGGTTTAACGCGCCACCCGCTACTCTCCGCAAGTTTCAGGGGCGATACCAAATAGGAGAAGTGTATGCACGCTCCTGAATCGTGTCCGGTCTGCGCGTGTCGATGTCTTCGTTTCCCAGCGCCAGCTTGTCGAGCAGCGAATGCCGCGCGGTGGGAATCTGCAACACACGCACGTAGTAGAAAGCAGATTGCGCCGGGTCAAATTCGGGGTCCTGCCACACAGCGGTGAGGCGGGGTGAGCCGATGGTGTTTGCGGTCAACCCGGTATTCAGATCCACACTAGACCCCACCGCCGCCAACGCACCGTCTGGCAGCAAACGGTCGTCGCCACTCCACGCCGCGTCATAAACCCGCTCCTGAGTCTCGCCGGAAGCATCAATCCATCCTTTGACGACCTGAATACGATCCAGATGACCGCTTTTAGGGTCCGCCTGGGCCTCAATCGCCAAGCTGAAGCGATCACCCACGCCGGCACCCATGATCTCACCGCCCATTGGTACGGCCTGTGTCTGAATGCTGTCGGGAAAGCCAGGAGTCTCCAGTACTGTAGGAGGCAGATTCAATCCACCGTAGGTACGCACCGCAATACGAGGCCCGCTAGTGGCATACACCTCTCTACGACGCATCGCCGCGACAATAGCCTCGCGAGTATTCTCAGCTGCCCAAACGGCCGCTAGACCTGACGCACTCATGCCCCACCCAAATGTACCCCGCGCATCGTCAGACCAACCACCATCCTTCCTAGATGGAATCGAGTCGGTTGCCATTTTGCCGTGGAAATTGTCCTCCTCGGCGGACGGGAGCGCGGTGTGGGCGTCGGTCGATCCAATCACCCCAAACTGATAGGGGTTCACGCCCATAGTGGACTCTAATTCCAGGCCTGTTTTCAGAGCACTACGGATGTAATCCCCGGGCTGCGGCACATAGTCGGTCCAGTCGCGCTGGATGTAGTAGGGATAAGTCTCAAAGTCGGCAAAAGGGTCATCGGGAGATAGCGCGGGATGCGTCTCTGAATCACCTTTTATCTGAGTAATCTCAACAACAGGTTCCCAGTAACGCCGTATTTCTGCGTAATCCTGATTGATATCGTTGCCCCGAATATCTCTGACATCAAACATCGAGCCCTTAGAAATATTGGAGTTATGAGGTATTGCGAGAAAGTTGCCGCCTGTCGCGGCACTGGTCTTCTCTAACCAGGACCACAAATCACTGGGAAAAGAGCTGTCATCAAAACCGAATGGGGCAAAGGTTTGCGCTTGTTCAGCGTCGATATCGGCCATCACAATGCGATGAAGATTAGCGCCGCCTGGTATCAGAGAGTATTCCCAGCCGATCAATGCCGTGAACTCTCCCGGCTCGTTGTGCGCATCGGCCGTATCCGTAATGAGCTTCCAGGTATCGATTTCGACCGTTGGCTGCCGGGGGATCAAACCACTGACGCGATCCTCTTCCCAGCCCTCCATTGCCATCACGGCATTGTCTGAGGGCTTGGGCAAGATCGATGTGAATAGCTCTCGCCCCTCCTGACCATCAATGGCATCGCGCAACAAATACTGCACAAACCGGGTCCAAAGCATTTCGCGCCAGGTGAGGCCCTCTGTGATCATCGGATTGAGGTAGAGACTTCGGATAACGCCGAGGTATTCGGCATGATCCGACACCACCAGAAAATCCAGCGGCGTCCCAATTTGCACACGCGCTTTGTGTCCGGGATGCACAACCGGCATGCCCTTGGCATAGCGATAGGCCGTGTCCGGTGAAGCCGTCAGGTTGCCGTTGGTAAACGCGTCAGAGGAATAGGTGGAATGCAAATGGGTGTCGCCCCACAAAAGTTGCTTTTCCTCGGCAAGGGCAACGCCGCTGATGGCGACACCGGTTGCAATAGCAACAGCGAGCACGCCCGCACCGCCCAACAATGATTTGCGCAACGCCGACTTCTCTCTTCGCTTAACCATGCCTGAATCCTCTCTGCCGCTTTTTTGTTATTTGCCTGATAGCCGCTATCGGTATGGAACGTCAGTTGCTCCCTTGGCGCTTGCGGACTCTCATCGACATGGTGTGGTTATTTGCCCTGCCAGTCGGGTTGACGCTTTTCGAAAAAGGCTTTGATCGCCTCTTTCGAATCGCCGCTTTCAATACAGAAAGCCTGCAACGCCGCTTCCTTGGAAATCGTATCCCCTAGATTGTGCGATGCGCCAAAGGCGAGCGCCTCTTTGGCATAGCGGAGCCCCAAGGGTGACCTGCCGGCGAGTTCTTGCGCATATGTCATAGCGTGTCCGGCGAAGTCGTCGTCTGGCAGCACGCGATTAGCCAACCCCCACGCCACCGCCTTTTCGGCGCCCAGCTTTTCCCCAAACGCCATCAGCTCAAAGGCACGTTTGGCACCCACAAAGCTCGGCAGAAGCCAGGTGGCGCCGCCATCTGGGACCAAGCCGATACCGACGAAAGGCTGAAAGAGGTAGGCGCTCTCCGCCATGACCATCAAATCGCATGCCATGGCGTAGGAATAAGAGATACCGGCGCAAGGGCCGTTGACCGCGGCGATCCAGGGCTTGCGCGCATGATGGATTGCGAGCACACCCGGCTTGTACTCGGCGTTCAACTGATCTTCAACACCCTCTCCGCCGTTGGGCATAGGCTCCGAGGTGTCAGACAGATCAGCACCGGCACCAAATGCCCTGCCCGCGCCCGTCAACAGCACCACCCAGATATCCTTATCAGCATTGACTTCCTGCGCGGCGCGCAGAAACTCTCTACGCAACGTTCCGTTGAAGCTATTGAGCTTATCCGGTCGGTTGAAAGACACCCGCGCAACTCGACCCTCGCGCTCGATCAAAATCGTTTCGTAATCACTCATCTGTCACTCTCCACTAGTTACTTGGATCCTACCGCAGCACCCGTCTCCAGTAACGCCTGTATGGCAGACGCCTCCATTCCACTGTCCTCAAGCACCGAAACCGTGTCGGCCCCCAGCGCTTGCGTTCCATGCTGTATCTGCGACGGCGTCCTCGAAAATCGTGGCGCCGGCGTTGGGTGCGTCAGACCCTCGACCTCGGTGTAGACCGACCGTTCGGTATTGGCGTCGTAAGAGGTGGCCTCCACCATCGTCAGCACAGGTGCAAAGCAGGCATCACTGCCCGCCATCGCCGCGTCCCACTCGTCGCGGGTCTTGGTCTTCAGCACCGCCCCCAATTTTTGCTTGAGCTCAGGCCACTGTGCAGCGTCATGTTGTGCCTGAAACTGGGGGTCCGAGATCTCCGCTCTTGCGAGCAGCTCAGCATAAAACTGGGGCTCAATCGCGCCGATCGCCACATACTTGCCATCGGCACACTCGTAGGTGTCATAAAAGTGGGCGGCGCCGTCGAGCAGGTTCGCCTCACGCTCTTCTGCATTCCAGGCACCGATCTGCTGAAATCCCTGCATCATCCACATCAGCTGTGCGGTACCGTCAACCATCGCCACATCAATGACCTGCCCCTGACCCGACTTGGCGGCCTCCAGCAGGCCTCCCATCACACCCGTCACCAACAGCATGCCACCGCCGCCAAAGTCCCCCACCAGATTCAGCGGCACGACCGGTCGCTCGCCCCGACGCCCTATGGCATGCAACGCGCCGGTGATGGCAATGTAATTCAGGTCGTGACCCGCGGCCTGGGCGAGCGGACCCGTCTGCCCCCAACCGGTCATGCGCGCAAAAACGAGCCTTGGATTGCGCGCGAGACACTCGTCAGGACCAAACCCCAGCTTTTCGCAGACTCCTGGACGGTATGGATCGATCAATGCATCGGCCTGCTCAATCAGCGACATCAGCGCGGCTTTCCCGGCATCCTGCTTGAGATCCAGCACAACAGATTTCTTGTTACGGCCGCTGATCGGCTCAGCCACTTTGGGATCTGCCGCGCCGGGGCGTTCAATCCGGATAACCTCGGCCCCCATATCGGCGAGGATCATGCCTCCCATCGGCGCAGGGCCAATCCCCGCCAGCTCGATGACCTTATAACCACTTAGCGCGCCCATGTATGCGCCCCTCAGAAATTACGTTGATTAAAGGGGTCGTAGTGATCCCCCAGACAGTGCCGGCCGATAATCAGCTTCATGATTTCAGAGCTGCCAGCATAAATAGTGGCAATCTTCGCATCGGCCGATTGGCGACTGATCGGATACTCATCCATAAACCCGGCACCGCCATGCAGCTGCAGTCCTTCGTCAGCGACACGCTGCTGCAACTCGGATGTCTTGAGTTTGGCAGCCGCGGCATCCTCAGCCGAAAGCGTGCCCGCATTGAACGCGAGCGCCGCCTGATCGACAAAACACTGCGCAATATCGAGCTCAGCCCGAAGTTCCGCCATCTTGAATTGGGTGTTTTGCATGGCCGTCAAGGGCTTACCGAACACCTCGCGTTCACGCACGAAATCGGCGGTGAGGTCCCAGGATAACTGCGCTGCCGCAAGATAGCCCATGGCGCCGAGCAAGCGCTCTTCCGCCAAGCCCTCCATCAGGTAATAAAAACCTTTGTGCGCCTCGCCCAGCACATTGCTCTTGGGCACCTTGATGTTGTTGAAGAAGAGCTCCGCCGTATCCTGAGCCTTAAGGCCCAATTTATTAAGGTTACGGCCCCGCTCAAAACCCTCCCAACCTGCCTCGACCAGAAACAGCGTCATCGCATGGGGGTTATTTTGTGGGTCTGTTTTGGCGGCAACGACCACCAGGTCGCAGTTGATCCCATTGGAGATATAGGTCTTTTGACCATTGAGTACCCAGTGGTCATCTTCCTCAACGGCATGGGTGCGCATTCCTGCCAGATTACTGCCCGCGTCGGGCTCTGTCATCGCCACCGCAAGAATGATGTCACCTGACACGGCGCCCGGGATATATCGCTCAATCTGATCCTCACTGCCGAAACGGGTGATGTAGGGTCCAACAATGCGGCTGTGCAAGGAGCCAAACCAGTCGCTACAGCGCGCATAAGCCAGCTCTTCGATAATGACTTGCTCCCAGCGGATGTCGTAATCATCCATGCCGCCGTACCGCTCCTCTGGCCACACCATGAGAAAACCCTGCTCGCCAGCCTTTTTGAATATGTCGCGATCCACCACACCCTGCTCGCGGAACCGCTCCATGTGGGGCACCACCTCCTCCGCTAGGAATCGCCGATAGGCCTCCCTAAACATCACCTGCTCTTCCGTAAACTGCCTGGTGAGCATGTTGCCCTCCTGATGTTGTGCTAACTAAAAGTCCTACTTACCGGCGATCTTCAACCACCGATTTGGCATCAATGCCTCATAGCCTTACCGAACAAACCAAGCCACTGGCACCCCCGCCGATAGCCAATTTGCAAGCCAGGTAAAGCATGCACTAAATCCGCACGCTCAATCGGCTGATGCTGGATCCAGCACCTCTTTCAGCTCACGCTTGAGAAACTTACCGTTGGCATTGCGCGGCAATGGCTCCGAGAGGAACCACACATAGCGGGGCACCTTGAAGGCTGCGAGGCGCGAGCTCATGTGCTCGCGCAAACCGGGCGCATCCAGCATCGCATCGGGCTTCAAGTGTACGGCGACACCCACCTCCTCACCCAGACGGTCATCGGGCACCGCAAAAGCAACCGTCTCCAACACGGCCGGGTGGGTATACAGCGCGCCTTCAACCTCGGCACAGTAAATATTTTCTCCCCCGCGCAAAATCATGTCCTTTGCCCGATCGACCAGATAGAGAAATCCATCTTCATCAAAATAACCAATATCACCCGTATGCAACCAACCTTCGACAATGGTCTCCGCAGTCGCCTCCGGACGGTTCAGGTATCCCTTGATCACGGGCGCACCCTTAACCAACAATTCGCCGGCCTCACCCACTGGCAGGGTTTCACCCGCTTCGTTAATCACCTTCCCTTCCAAAGTCGGCACGAGAGGCCCGCAGCTTTCTGGCCGCGCCAAAAATAAATCGCCCGCCGTATAGGTGCTGATCCCACAGACTTCCGTCATCCCATAGCCCTGAGCGGGCTTGGCGCGCTGCGTGCTCTCAATCACTTTGTTCGGCAGATCAGGGTGCATCGCGGCGCCACCACCCCCGAGTGACGCCAAACTAGAGGTGTCATAGTCGGCGAAATCGGGATGGGCGAGCAGCTCGCGGGTCATCATCGGCACCGCGCTCAAGGTATTCACCTGCTCCCGCTCGATCAGCTTGAGCGCTTCCTCGATATCCCACTTGTACATCAGCACCAACTTTCCGCCGCTCAAGGTCGCGCCGTGCATGACGCAATTATTGGCCGTGACATGAAACAAAGGCGTGGCCACCAGCGAGGTCGCAGGAGGCGCTGACACGGGTGCGTCGACCGACTCTCCTCGCCCCAGGGCCTGGGTCGTGGCAAAAATCTGCCCCATTGCCGCGACATTCATGATGTTGTGAACGCAACCCCTATGCGTGAGCTGAGCGCCCTTGGGACGCCCTGTGGTTCCAGATGTATAGAAGATGCAGGCATCGTCGTTGGTATCGATCGCCGGCATGGGCAACTCCCCGGCCTCGCTCACCGTATCGGCCCACTGCACCGCCTGCACCGGCGGCGAGGACTCACGCACCGCCACGACAGCCAGATCTGGGAAATCACCGGCAATCTTCGCAAAAACAGCCAGTCGCTGATCGTCAGCCACCAGCAGCTTGGGCTTTGAGTCGTTCAGTGCATAGGCCATTTCATCTGCGACCCACCAGGCGTTCATGCCCACGACAACCCCGCCAACTGCAATGACGCCCCAATAGGCAAAAATCCATTCGGGATAATTGCGCAAAGCAATGGCAACCCTGTCGCCCGACCCAATGCCCTGACCCTGCAACCAGGTCGCGAAATTGGCAACCAGCTGACCTGCCTCGGCGAAGGTCCAGCGCTCATCCCCATAAACGATGTACTCTTGGTCCGCGTAACCCTGGCCCAACATCCACAGGTCCCGCATGGACCCGGGAGCATGCTTGTAAGCCTTGAGGGTTTGCCCCCCCTGCTCGATTGTCGTCAGCTCGAGAAATGCTTCGGGTGCAGTGACCATCGCAACGGCGTTGCGATAGTGTTCGATGACCGGATTACTCATGCTTGATGCCCCTCATTTTTATAGGTCGGTGTTTGTCAGTCAGCAACATAGCGTTGTGTGATAAAGCGACCGCACGATACCCTATGCGCCCGGTAACGACCAGCTACCAACGCATCGGTATTGACAGATATCATGCCAATACTTTAGAGCGGATTCCAGATAGAGATGCAGTCCAGAAAAGTCGCTTCAGCATTACAGATTAGAGGTTTGTCATGAGTACACAGGAACTTGAACTCTCCCGCTTAGAACCCTGGCTTCGCGCAAATGTCCCGGGCTTGAGCGGACCGCTAAGCGCCGAAAAATTCCCCGGAGGACAATCCAACCCCACTTTCAAGCTGACAGCGGGCGAGCGGCAATATGTGTTGCGCCGCAAACCCCCGGGTGAACTGCTGGCCTCCGCTCATGCCGTGGATCGCGAGTACCGTGTGCTGGACGCGCTGCGAGACACCGACGTCCCGGTTCCGAACGCTGTCGCCCTGTGCGAGGACGATACTGTGATCGGCTCCATGTTCTATCTCATGGAGCATCTTGAGGGCCGTATTTTCTGGGATCCGGCAGTGCCCGAAGTCGACAACACAGAGCGGACCGCGATCTATAATGAAATGAACCGCGTGCTGGCAGCATTGCATTCCGTGAACGTCGATACAGTGGGACTGTCGGACTATGGCAAACCCGGCAATTACTACGCCAGACAAATAGGCCGCTGGACCAAACAGTATCGGGCCTCAGAAACGGAAACAGTGGCAGACATGGAAGCCTTGATTGAGTGGCTCCCGAATCATATTCCTGAGGGCGAGGAGACCACCGCGCTGGTGCACGGAGACTACCGGCTGGACAACATGATTTTTCATCCGACGGAGCCCCGGATCATCGGCATTCTCGATTGGGAGCTCTCTACGCTCGGAGATCCGCTGGCGGACCTTGCCTATCAGTTAATGGCCTGGCAGTTCCCGCGCGAAGGGGGTATAGCCGGATTAGCGGGAATGGATCGCAACGAACTCGGCCTCCCCTCAGATGAAGACTACATCGCGGCCTACTGCCAGCGAACGGGTCGAAGCGGCATTGATAACTGGCCGTTCTATATGGCGTTCTGCTTTTTCCGCATTGCGGCCATCCTGCAGGGCATCAAGAAACGCGCACAGATCGGCACCGCCTCCAGCGCCGAGGCCGACAGTCGAGCGATTATGGTGGGTCCTTTGGCGGCGCTGGGAGCGGCCTGCATCCCGTAACCGGCAGGTTAGCCAACGGTAACCGATCGCTAGGCGATACTGCGCTTCTTGACCGGGGCGGTTGATCGACCAGCGCCTCCGGCGGCTCTTGAGCGGGAAGCCTTGGCCGAGCGCGATGCCAGCTCAGACTTCAATGCTTTTTTCTGCGCCGCTGTGGGGGGTGGCCTGCGTCGGGAGCTCTTCGGACGACGATAGGTGCCGGGAGCCGGGCGTAAGTCCCCATATTCAAATCGATGCAGGATTTCTTCCAAGGTTCTGGAGATTTGCGTGCACCGCCTGATCGGCTCAATCCGACTGTAGGTGGCGCGCTCGCCCTCTTTCACTAACTGGCGCAGCTCTTCTTCATTGGGTTGTATGATGAGATTCAGAGGGTTTTGAAACCGGAACTTGGGCATGATGTTAATATCGCCAGAGTATTCCTGATCAAGTAATGCATGAACACCGTGCATCATCATGTTGAATTTCGGCCAGTTCTCGCCGTATTTTTTGGCGACACCCCGGTAGAAATTCAGCATCTCCCTACCGATCCCCATGCCCAAAGAGGTCGCCGCTTGCCGCAGCGGTCGAACTTTGTCATCCCGGGGCAGAAATGCCCGCGCGATGGGGTTCACCATGCTCACGATGTAATGATTGGTCGAGAACAGGCGCGACAGACGCTTGGCGGGCAAATCGTCGGCAACAGAGCCATCAACCCATCGCCGGGCAGGCAAATAGGGTTGTGTCTCTCCTCGTTCATTCTTGGCCTGCAACATCACTGCAGGGAACACACCGGGAATAGCACAGGAAGCCATCGCCGCAGAGCGCAAATAAACGTTAGGTGAAGACACGGCATTTAGCAGCCGGGAACGCTGATGCGGCTCAGCGGGTGCGACAGTAATACTGACCTGACGCCCCGTCTTGGCATAGGCCTCCCCAAACGTAAGGTCTGGAATGGTCGCAGCAATCAATTTCTCGGTGTCCTCCGCCGTGAGTCGGCTACCCGTCCCCGATACCCACTGCCAGAGCACGCTCTTACGACCATCGTCCTCGGAGTCCATCATTCCCACGAGATCGAGCTCTGCCATTTCTTCGTCGGTATAGGCCGCCAGCGCCGCGGCCACAATCGAGCCCGCGCTGGAGCCGGAAATCACTCTCGGCAGCAGCCCTTGCCGGAGCAGCTCGCTGACCACACCGACATGCAAAAAGCCGAGCACGCCACCACCACTGAGCATCAGTGCAGAGCGGCCGTAACAGACGTTACTGCGATAGAAAAAATCGAGTTTCTGCTGGGTAGGAATGACGTCGTCGGGCAACTCGGCCAATAACCTCAGCGCCTCGTCGATTTCCTGAATGTACTGCTCTATCACTAACTTGGTGCCAGACTTGGCCTGACGATAAAGCACGCTCTTGCCCATGCCACCCATGTTGCCGTGGATGCCTTCATTGAGCGCATACAGCAAACCGGTCCAATCCTTTTGTTTGCGGAACTTGCGCAGTCGATCCAGCCGGTAGCGGATTTGCGCGTGATCATAGAGCTCTGAGGGCTCCTCTTGCCGCCACTCGGCTTTACCGGTCAGGGCGTCATGATCCCGAGCCGCCGACAACCAGTCCTCATAGGACTGCGCCGTGTCCATGTGCTCTTCTAGCTGCCGCAACTCAGACTTACTGGCCAATTACCGCTCCTTGACTACCCGCTGGCTATGTATCAATACGCGATGACTAGCATAGAGGCTCATCCAGCTTCTTAACAGCTTGACAGCTGAGAAAGTCACATCGCGTCGCGATAGGCATCCTGCAGATGTCGTTTATAGAGCTTACCGTTGTCCATCCGCGGCAATTGCTCCAGAAAATCGACCTTCCTTGGCACCTTCACGCTAGACAAGCGCTCACGCATCCAGTCGATCAACTCCGCCTCGGTGTCGCCGTTTGCATCAGCCCAGTCTAGAGGCTGCACCACAGCCATCACTTCCTCCCCAAATTCAGGGTGCGGGATGCCAAACACCGCCACATCCGCCACCTTGTCATGGGAAATCAGCAGCCCCTCAATTTCCGCCGGATACACATTGACGCCGCCCGTGATGATGGTGAAGTTTTTTCGGTCGGTGAGATAGAGAAAGCCGTCCTCGTCCAGGTAGCCCACATCCCCCATCGTGCTCCAGCCATGTTCATTAAAGGCATTCTTGGTTTTCTCGGGCTCGTCGAAGTACTCAAACGGCCGGCTATTCGCAAAGTACACGTCGCCGACCTCACCCGGCCCCAGCACCTCGCCGTCTTCACCCAAAATTCTTGGCTCACCAATGATGGCCTGGCCTACAGAGCCCTTGTGCGTCAGCCAATTCGCCGAATCAATGATGGTAAATCCGTTGCCCTCGCTACCCGAGTAGTACTCCACAATGACCGGGCCCCACCAATTGATCATCGACTCTTTCACATCGATCGGGCACGGCGCTGCCGCGTGAATCGCGCACTTCATTGAACTCAGGTCGTATTGCGTTCGCGCGTTCTCGGGCAGCTTCAACATGCGCACAAACATAATCGGGACCCACTGACTGTGGGTCGCCTTATATCGCTCAATCAATGCCAGAGACTGCTCCGGATCAAATTGCTCCATGATCAGGGAGGTACCACCGAGACCCAACACCATGATGTTGTAGTGCAAAGGCGCTGCGTGATAGAGCGGCGCGGGCGACAGATAAATGGTATCGACACCAAAACCAAAGAAAGCGCCAACACTGCCCGACATCGGGTGATCGGTGTGAATGCTCTCTGCGTGGGGCGCCCAGTAGACCCCTTTTGGCTTGCCAGTCGTTCCTGATGAATACAGCATCGGCGCACCGAGAAATTCATCCTCGATAGGCGTTTCAGGCAAAGTTCCCAGCTGTTCGTCCAGGCGCTCAAAACCTGCGATGTCGCCGCCAACAGAAAGGCAACGGCTCAACCCGCTCGACGCAGAGGCCGCCTCGAGGGCCACATCAGCCAGACTCGCCGACGCGATGAAGAGCTTCGCTTTGCAATTGGTAATGATGTACGCCGTCTCATCCTGCTTCAGATGTGTGCTGATCGGCGTAAAAATGATCCCCGCGCGCAAAGCCCCCTGAGCGACCTGCAAAAACTCCCGGCAGTTCTTCATCATGATGGCGATGTGATCGCCGCGGTTCACGCCAGATGCGCGCAGTAGATGGGCAACCTGATTTGATCGGCGATCCAACTCAGCGTAGGTCACAACCTCACCGGAGTTGGCCATAATGTATGCCGGCCGATCGGGGGTTTCAGCGGCGAAGGCAGAAAAATGTGGCATGGCGTCACTCTCTTTTGGGCGTATTATTCGTAGGCACTATACAATTTCGAGACCAAGATGGTAGCGGCAGCAGAGCGCATGGCGGGGCATGAAATTCGAGCCCGATGCCGGACGGCAGACTTCACGCAGCAGACTTCCGGCCTGGCACCGGGCTACGTCCAATGCAATATCGTGATCCTACCAGCCGACGATGCAGCGCATTTTGAGTCGTTCTGTACACTCAATCCCAAGCCCTGCCCTCTGCTCGCTGTCAGCAATCGGCCCGGAGATGTTTCGCTACCCAAACTGGGTGTCGATATCGATATCCGGACCGACGTGCCACAGTATCGCGTCTGGCATGAAGGCGTGTTGACTGGGCAACGACACGATATCGTCGAGCTCTGGCAGGATGATTGGGTGGCTTTTGCACTGGGGTGCTCGTTTTCCTTCGAGGAAGCGTTGATCGCCGCGGGCATCGAGATCAGAAATATCAGCGAAGGGGTCAACGTCCCGATGTATCGCACCAATATCGACTGTAAGAGCGCCGGACCGTTTGGCGGCAAAATGGTGGTGAGCATGAGGCCGATGCCCGCCGCCGATGCGATCGAAGCGATCCAGATCTGCTCCGGATATCCATCCGTCCACGGTGCACCTATTCATCTCGGTGATCCGCATGCCATCGGCATTGCGGATCTCGCGCAACCCGACTTTGGTGAGCCCGTGACGCTGCGAGCTAATGACGTGCCCCTCTTCTGGGCCTGCGGGGTGACGCCGCAAGTGGCGCTGGAATCAGCCCGCTTACCGATCGCGGTGACCCATGAGCCGGGGCACATGCTGGTGACTGATTTAAAAAATGCAGAGTTGGCAAGCTAGCCATGACAAAAGAACTGACACTCAACTGTGACATGGGAGAGGGTTTTGGGCCCTGGGAAATGGGAGACGACAAAGCCATCATGCCACTCATCAATGCCGCCAACATTGCCTGCGGCGGGCATGCCGGCGACCCCAGCACGATGCGACGTTGCGTGGAGCTGGCGAAACGCCACAAAACGGAGATAGGGGCTCACGTCTCCTACCCGGATAAGCAGGGCTTTGGTCGGCGGTCCATGGATCTGCGCGGTCAGGAACTCGTGGATCTCATGCTCTATCAAATCGGCGCACTCGATGGTATCGCCAGAGCTTATGGGTCCCGGGTGACCTTCGTGAAGCCGCACGGCGCGCTCTATCACACCATGCTGGCCGACCCGGGAATCATGAATGACATTATGAGGGCCGTATCCTACTGGCACTCGGACCTCGATTTGGTGGTGCTAGCGACGCCGAGAGATCGTAAAACACTCCAACTCGCCGTAGAGCATGGCCTGACACTGCGTTACGAAGCCTTTGCCGATAGGGGTTATACCAGCCGAGGCTTACTGCTGGGACGCGATAAGCCCGGTGCACTGTTGAGCCCCACCGAGGCGGCAAAGCAAGCTGTCGCGATCTCCCAGAACAAGCTGAGGACGACACGGGGCAAAAGAATCCCCGTCAACGCCGATACATTGTGCGTGCACAGTGATACGCCCGATGCGATCAAGATGATTCGGGCAATACGTCAGGCATTGGACGGCAACTGAATGGACTTTGAGCTGGGCCCGGCGGGTGAAGCGGCAATGCGCCTGGTTTTCACCGGCCCCCCACAGCCTGCGCTCACCAGGGCGCTCCTCAAAATAGAAACCAAAGCCAACCAGCGTTTTGGCTCGATGTTGACGGATAGCGTCATCGGCTACACCACCCTCACCCTTTTTTTCTCGGCCTCGGCTCTGGAAAGAGACCGCACCGAGGCATGGCTAAGAGAGCAAGCCGAGGCCATCGCTTTGACGGACGACTCTGACCCTAAGCATTCAGCGGCCGACGTCGTACTGCCCGTTCTTTACCACCCCAGCGTTGCGCCTGACCTAGAGTGGCTCGCCGATGACCGAAGCCTGAGCATCGACGACGTAATCGCCCTGCACAGTGATGCCACCTATTTCGCTTACGCCACCGGATTTGCGCCGGGATTTTGCTACCTCGGCACCCTGCCCGCGGCGCTCCGAACCCCGAGACTCGACACACCCCGAGCGAAAGTTCCCGCTGGGGCGGTCGCCATTGCGGATGCGCAGACCGCGGTCTATCCCTGCGAATCCCCCGGGGGATGGCGACTTATCGGCGCCTGCCCTGAGCCACTCTTTAACCTGGGCAATACGCCGCCCTCTCGACTCAGCGTCGGCGCCACCGTTCGCTTCGAACCCATCGACGAGGCGGATTTCCGCGCGCTGGGGGGTGTGGTCGCGTGAACGGCTTGCAAATCCATAAAGCCGGCATCGCCAGCAGCGTGCAGGATAGCGGGCGAGTCGGGACCCTGAGCATTGGCATTCCGCCCTCAGGTGCTATGGACCGACCCGCACTGATGAGTGGTCAGCATCAACTCGGCCACCAGCATGACGAGGCGGCAATTGAAATGGCTTACGCGGACTTCGCTGCAACATTGACCGAGGCCCATGACGTGGTGGTAACCGGCGCGCCAGTACAACTCCGCATCAATCAACAGGCCTGTAGATCAGAGGGCGTGCACCATATCGAGGCCGGCCAGACATTAGAGGTCAAAGCTACCCGCGAAGGAATTTATAGTTATCTGCATCTATCTGGCGGCATCATGACGACACCGCAACTCGACAGCCGCAGTACCTCCCCGCGGGAGGGCATTGGGGGTCTGGATGGCGGCTTTCTAAAAGACGGTGACATCGTCCCGCTTGGCGCGCCCGATAAAGCAGTAGGCGCTGCGGATCCTCAACTGACCATCAAAAACTCGACAACAGTGTTAAAGCTTCGATTCGTAGCCGGCTTTCAGTTCGACGATTTTGCTGATGAAGCCATCAGAAGCCTGCTTGCAGAAGAATTTACTGTCACGGCCAAGGCTAATCGGATGGGCGTAATGCTTAACGGCGAACGTCTACACTCAGGTATCGCCGCGCTGTACTCAGAGGCAACCTGTTATGGCGCGATTCAGGTGCCCCCCGACGGCAAACCCATCATCCTGCTAAACGACCGGCAAACGGTCGGAGGCTATCCTAAACCGGGAGCCGTGATCAGCAGCGATTGCCTGCGGCTCGCTCAATCGCGACCCGGGCAGCGGGTACGCTTTGCCGTGTGCAGTCCTGAAGAGGCAGACCGCATCGGCTGGCTGGAGCAGCACTACCTGGAGACACGTTTGCGTGACAGGCACTGACGCCACAACCCTCTCAGACCGCATTGAGGCGATGCTGGTCGCCCGCAATCATCGGGGTATGGCAGATGTGCGCGAGCAGTTGGCGCCAGGCTATCTGCTGCGCGCCGCGCAACGGATTAGCGCGAGCTCCGGCCGGGTCTACATCCTGACAGGTTTTCCGGTGGCAGATTCTTTTGAAACCGATGGGCCGGCCGGAGCCATGGCGCTTTACCGCCTATGCCAGCACCTCGGCAGTGACCCCGTCATCCTCTCCGATGCGCAGGTCGTGGAAGCACTCCGCAACGATTTCAACTGTCTGTCATTGCCAAATTCGAGAGACGACGATGCCAGTGCTGGAGCCGCGGCAGACATGCTTTACGGGGCGTACCCCCCGGAGCTTTTCATCAGCATAGAACGACCAGGCAGCGCCGCGGACGGGCGCTATTACAACATGGCCGGCCACGACATTACTGCGCGATGCGGCGGCGCTGAGCCCTACCTTGTAAAGGCCAACTGCCCTACCATTGCCATTGGGGACGGCGGCAACGAATTGGGGATGGGAAACGTGCTAGACAGCCTCTCGAAGCTGAATATTCAGCCTGCCGTAAGCACCTGTGACGAATTGGTGGTAGCGGACGTTTCCAACTGGGCGGCCTATACGCTTTGCGCTGTCACTCGCTGGCTCACAGACCCGAAAGCCAGCACTGAGCATCACATTCAGGAAGATCTGGAATATCTGGTGGCTCGCGGCGCGATCGATGGCGTGACGGGTGACGCGACACCCACCGAGGACGGCTTTCACGCCGGAGAGGGTGTGCGTCTTATGCAAGCGGTTCACAACGCGCTGACCTCAGGGGTTCGGGCATGACCATCGCTTACCTCAACGGTGACTATGCACCGCTCGCCGACGTTCGCATCTCACCGATGGATCGCGGGTTTTTGTTCGGCGACGGCGTCTACGAGGTCATTCCCTGCTACGACGGCAAAATGGTGGCGTTGCAATATCATCTCGAGCGCCTCCACCAGTCGCTGGAGGGTATCGCCTTGTCGCAGCCGCAGTCTGACGCACAATTGACCAGCATCCTCAGCGAAGTCGTTGCACGGAATGGAGCCGGTAATCTGGGGATATATCTGCAAATAACCCGTGGGGTGGTAGCAAAGCGTGAGCACGCCTTTCCCGAGCATCCACTCCCGACGATCTTTGCTTATGCCTTTGACATCAACCCACCCTCCGACGGAGCACCCGAGACAGCCTCGTGCTTTCGCGCCGTGACCCGACGAGACCAACGTTGGGGACGCTGCCACATCAAATCGACCGCCCTGCTTGGCAACGTTCTGCATATGATGGAGGCTGTTGAAGAGGACGCTGAAGAAGTGCTGCTATTCAACGATCAGGATGAGCTTACCGAAGCCGCGGCCTGCAATGTGTTTGTTGTATGCGGCGACAAGATCCTGACCCCCGAACTCGATCATCAAAAACTACCGGGAGTCACTCGACGCCAGTGCCTTGAGCTGCTCGAGACACATACAGACTGGACAGTCGAGATCCGCCCAGTGAGCCGCGACGAGGTCCTCAGTGCGTCGGAAATTTGGCTGAGCTCCTCTACCAAGGAGCTGGCTCCTGTCGTCTCTGTGGATGGCAAGCCAGTCAATGAAGGGCGTCCGGGGGCCCGCTGGTCGGCTGCACAAAAACTCTTTCAGCAACACCGTTTCAGCAGCCCCTGATGTCACGCACAACGACGGTTCACATCGATCTCGCCGCCATCAGTGAGAACATTCACACCCTTCGGGCGCCACTGGCGGCGCATCGCTTCATGGCCGTGGTGAAAGCCGACGCATACGGCCATGGCGCTGTGCGGGTCGCCCAACATATTGAGCCCATGGTAGATGCCCTCGCGGTCGCCTTTACTGAAGAGGCCGTTGCGCTCCGCGAGGCGGGGGTCAGTGCCCCGATACTGATTCTAGAGGGGCCCCACACTGCCAGCGACCTTGCTTTGGCCGGCAAACTCGACTTTTGGCCAGTCATTCACTCCGACGAGCAACTCGAGTGGTGCAAAACGCTGGGAGCAGAACTTTCTCAGGCATGGATCAAACTCGATACCGGTATGCATCGGCTAGGCTTTGCAGTCGAGCGGTACGCTGACATTCACGACGCCCTGCTCTCCTATGGCATTGGTGAGGTCACGGCGATGTCCCATCTAGCGTCAGCCGAGGAACCGGACGACGCACTCACCCGAGCACAACTCCGAACCTGGGATGAAACGGTCTGCGACCGGAGCAACACCAGTCTTCACAACTCAGCAGCCACCCAGCATTCATTGTCGGGGCCCAGCGGCTGGGTGCGCGTGGGTTACGCGCTGTATGGGGGACAAATCAAAGGACTGCTGAACGCTGTGCCGCTTCGCCCTGCAATGAGGCTCTCCAGCTCTATTATCGCTCTGCGTGACATACGCACCGGTGAGTCCGTGGGTTATGGAGGTCGCTGGACTGCCCAGCGAGACAGCGTGATCGCCACATTGCCCGTGGGATACGGTGACGGCTACCCCTGGGGAGCGGCTGACGGAACACCCGTCGATATCAACGGCGAGATCGCTCCATTGGTGGGCCGGGTCTCTATGGATATGGTGACAGTCGATGTGACGGACTGCTCGAACGTCAGCTTGGGCGGGCTGGCGATTCTTTGGGGTGATCAGCCGTCGATCGATGACGTCGCGGCGCACAGCGGCACCATCGGCTATGAGCTGATGGCCCGCCTGACCCAGAGAGCAACCCGCGTCTATCACACATGAGAGATGGCAGCCTCAGTGCAACCTGTGCAAGCCCGCAGTGCTCATCCATGAGGATTCAGCTCTGTTATGAGTGACACCCAAGACACCCCCGACGCATTGCTCGCCGCTATTGATCTCGGGAGCAATTCATTCCACCTGATGATCGCCAAGTCTGATTTCGGAGAGTTGCGGCCGGTTCAGGCATTAGCCGAGAAAGTGCAGCTGGGTGAGACGTCCAGCACAGCGATGCTGACCCCCGGCGCGATAGATCGCGGGCTGGCCTGCCTCGAGCGATTCAAGCAGCTGATCGACAGCACCGCACCCGCCAAACTTCGTATTGTTGGCACCAACGCGCTGCGACGCGCTAAAAATCGGCAGGACTTTATCGAACCCGCGGAGCAGATCCTCGGCGCACCGATCGATGTCATCTATGGCCGAGAGGAGGCCCGTCTCATTTATCTCGGCGTCGCCCACACGCTCTCCGACGATGAGGACACTCGATTGGTGGTGGATATCGGCGGCGGCAGCACAGAATTCATCCTCGGTGAACGATTCGAGCCCCTGCGCCTGGAGAGCCTGCAAATGGGCTGCGTCTCCTACGGTGAGGCGTTCTTTCCTGACGGCAAGATCACCAAGGAGCGTTTCGACGCGGCCTATCACCGGGCGCGCATCGAGGTGTCACATATTCGCCGCAACTACCACAGCGGATCCTGGAAAGAGGCAGTAGGGTCATCTGGCACACTGCGTGCCATTGAGACACTCATCACGACCGAGGGACATCGCGAGGAGGGCATTGATCGAGCAGCACTGGGCGAGCTGAAAAAACAGCTACTCACTTTCTCCCACATCGATGAGATCAACTTGGAAGGTCTCAGCGAGTCGCGTAAAAGTGTTGTCATCGCGGGTCTCGCGATCACGATGGGCATCTTTGACGGATTGCAGATTCCACTGATGCGCACCTCAACCGGCGCGCTTAGGGAGGGCGTGATCTACGATCTGATTGGTCGATTCAGCCACGAAGATGTGCGCACGCGGACCATTTCAGCTATGCAGCAACGCTACTCGGTAGACCAGACCATCGCCGATCTGGTGACGCATAGGGTCGCGCTGCTCGCTGAGGCGACGCGCGAAGCCTGGCAGTTGGAACCCAGCGATATCGAACTGCTAGAGTGGGCTGGCGCACTGCACGAGATCGGCGTGGCCGTGTCACAGAAGAATTACTCCCAACACTCCGCGTACCTGGTATTGAACACTGACCTACCCGGGTTTGCTGAGCAGGATCAGGCCACCATGGCGGCTTTGATCGCCGGTTTGAAGGGAAAAGTCCGCTCTGAGATGCTCGACCCTATCTCAAAGCGAAAACGCCAAACGGTGGCCAGAATGATGGTGCTACTCCGCCTCGCGGTGATACTGAAGCACGTCGAGGCTCTGGAAGCCTTGCCCGATTTAAGCGTATCCGCGGAAGAAGAGACCTTAACGTTGGCCTTTCCGGAGCAATGGGGA
>JADHQF010000095.1 GCA_016778085.1 Luminiphilus sp.
AGCTCTGAGCTGAGCTTAAGTGCCGCCGCGATGGCGCCACCGGACGACACACCCGCAAAGATACCCTCCTCCCGGGCAAGCCGCTTCATCATCTGCTCTGATTCGCTCTGACTGATATCCAAAACGCGGTCCACGCGCTCATGCTGGTAGATATCAGGCAAATATTCAGGTGGCCAACGCCTGATTCCTGGAATCTGGGAACCGTCCGTCGGCTGCAGACCAATAATCTGGATGTGGGGATTTTGGGATTTCAGGAATCGCGATACGCCCATGATGGTTCCCGTTGTGCCCATTGAGGCAATAAAGTGCGTCACGCTGCCGCCGGTTTGTTCCCAAATCTCAGGACCCGTGGTGGCGAAATGACCTCCTGGATTATCAGGATTGGCGAACTGGTTGAGCACCAGACCCTCACCCCTGGCCTGCATCTGCAAAGCCAAGTCGCGGGCGCCCTCCATTCCCTGCTCAGGTGATACATCAATTAACTCGGCGCCGTAGGCACGCATGGCACCCTTTCTCTCTTCGCTTTGGTTGCTGGGCATGATCAGCTTGAGCCGGTAGCCTTTAACCGCCGCGGCCATGGCCAGTGCGATACCCGTGTTACCACTGGTCGCCTCAATGAGCGTGTCACCGGGTGCGATCACCCTTCTGGACTCCGCCTCATTGATCATACTCATTGCCGGACGATCCTTAACCGAGCCAGCGGGATTGTTCCCCTCCAGCTTTCCTAGAATGGTATTGCTGGTCTCTCCCGGAACACGCTGAAGCCTCACAAGCGGCGTGTTACCTACCGTATGCTCAATCGTCGGGTAGTCTCGAGGCTGGCTCATAGGCCACATCCCTTTATAGCCACTTCACTCTCTACGCCAGACTGAGGCTCGACTCTTATCGCGCTGAAAGGCACCGTTTTTTAAGCTCCTTTACCCAGGCTTTTTAGATCTTTAAAGACCTCTCGCGTGCGTATCACCCGACCCCCTGTTAATTGACTGACCGCGACACGCGTAATCCCCTTGAGTAGCGACAGCTCTTCATTACCCAATGAACCCGTTCCGTCCCACCACCGTCCAAGGCAAATAATGTGCGCACCCGACATTAACCGGTCGCCTCGAGACGGCGTCGCAGACACATCCGCGATACAAAAACCACGATCCACCTCAAATCGGTAGTGCCCATCAGCTCTGATGGGCTCGCGTTGCTCATCGCTGTCCCATGCGACTCGATAGCCGAGCTCACTGAGCAAGACGAGCTCAAACCGGCGCAAGCCCTCCTCGCCCGCGTCCTCGTAGAGGGACTCAATCGCCTGCCCATAGGCCAGAAACAAGGATGGCGATACATCCATCCGCGGTAGCGATCGGACCAGAAGTTCATTCAGGTACAGGCCACTCAGTAATGCATCACCCCGCAGGAGATAGCCTGGCCTTGGCGCCTCAGCTGAACGTAATGATTTCAACTCACTGCGCCCTGCCAGAGTGATCAACAGCGGGTGAAAGGGCTGTAGCAGCGAGGCGAGGCTCCCACCTCGCTTGCGACGGTGAGCGCCTCTCACGACGGCGCTGCAACGCCCCAGCTCTGCACTAAAAAACTCCACCAGCATTCCACTGTCGCCGTAGCTTTGCCGGGACAGCACCCAAGCCGGCTGCGCCACACTCATTCATCGCCCCGCGCATCTAGCCCCAAGGTTTTCAGGGCCCGGATATCATCCGACCACCCAGACTTTACCTTCACCCACAGCTTAAGCATCACCTTACTGTCAAACGCGCGTTCCATATCACGCCTCGCAGACGTCCCGATCGATTTCAATCGGCCGCCGGACTCTCCAACGAGAATTTTTTTCTGACCCTCTCGCTCGACCAGAATGAGCGCGTTGATGTGCAAAATACCTCGCTCATCTTGCTTGAATGCCTCGATCTCCACCGCAGTCGAGTACGGCAACTCATCACCTAACTGCCTAACAATCTTTTCGCGCACCAGTTCGGCAGCGAGGAATCGCTGGCTCCGATCGGTAATCTGGTCCTCAGGAAATAGGTGAGGCCCTAGGGGTGCCTGTGTGGCCACATAAGCGGCGAGCTCGTTCAGCCCGTGTGCGCGCAGTGCCGAAACCGGGAACACCGCGTCAAATTCGCAGCGCTTAGATAGGGCCTCGGTAAAGGGCAGTAACTCATTCTTCTGCCCCATTAAATCGACCTTGTTAATCACCAGGGCCACCGGCGTGCTCTGCTGGGCGACAAGGTCCAGCACAAAGTCATCTTCCTCAGTCCACTTGGTACGGTCACATAAAAACAAGGTGAGATCGACATCGTTCAGTGCCGACGCGGCCGCTTTGTTCATGGCCCGATTAATTGCCTTCGATTGGCCAAGGTGCATGCCGGGCGTATCGACATAGATAATCTGGATGTCTTCAACCGTGCTCACCCCGAGCACTTGATGGCGGGTAGTTTGGGGCTTGCGTGACGTGATACTGAGCTTTTGTCCCAGTAAATGATTCAACAAGGTTGACTTGCCGACATTCGGACGCCCGACGATAGCCACCATCCCGCAATGCTTTTCAGTCATGCGTCTGTCCAGATACTTGATTAAGCATGTCGGCGGCTGCGGACTTCTCCGCCCGACGACGGCTCGTTCCCGATGCCTCGGTCTCACACTGCCGGCTCGGCAAGCGACAACTAACGCGAAAAGACTGTTGATGGTCGCTACCCGAGACCTCTACTACCGTGTATTTCGGTAGCGCCTCTCCGCGAGCCTGACACCACTCCTGCAACTGCGTCTTGGCGTCAATCGTGTCAGTCGGTGACGCCGACTCTACCGCTGACCTGAGCCAACCGCTCGCAACTTGAAGCGCTTTCTCGGGACTCGAATCCAGCGCAACCGCACCGACCAACGCCTCTAGGGTGTCGGCCAGTATCGAGTCGCGGTGTCGACCACCGCTCTTGCGTTCGCTCTCTCCAAGAATCAGGCAAGAAGACAGATCCAACTCTTTGGCAATTGCCGCCAGAGAGTGCCCACTCACCACCAGAGCGCGCAGGCGACTCAGCACGCCCTCGTCAGCGTCGGGAAATAGATCATAAAACGCGGCCGCCGCCGCCAGGCCAATAACGGCATCACCGAGAAATTCCAGCCGCTCATTGTGGTGTTTGCCAGCGCTGCGATGTGTCAGCGCCCTCTTCAATAGCGCCAGATCAGAAAACTGATAACACAGCCTGCCCTGCAGCGCGTCAAGTTGAGGTTTGCCAGGCTCGCTCAAGTCCGGCCCGTTGGCGCCGTCTCGACAATCAGATCCTCGAACTTCATGACACCATCCAGTATCCAGAAAAGCGGGAACCGCTTCTCATATTTCGCGTCGATCACAATGGCACCCCGCTCTCGATAAACCTCAATATCATCAACACTGGTGTCATAAATTTGGTTGGTGTTCAGGAGCTTCGCCAACCGGACTCTCAGATCAGTGACCGTCTCGGTGCGGGGATCATATTCATCCGCGGCGCGCGTGATCAGGTCCTTAACCGTCAGATACTCCATGTAACTGGGCGCGACACGGAGCGCCGTCACCAGCAGCGCACCAAGCAAGAACAAATTGATCGCCACCGCCCAAACATTAAAGCCCCGAATACTGGCACGTCTCATGGGCTGTATTGCTTGAAATTGATGTCTGTTCATGACCTACCCTCCTGGCTGGTCAGTCAATGGCTCCCGCGCGCCCAAAAGAGGGTACGCTGAGAAACTCTTCCCAATGCATCCAGATCGCCACCGCTCTACCGACGATATCTCGCTCCGGGACCTGGCCCCACACGCGACTGTCGCTACTGTTATCGCGATTGTCTCCCATCATAAAGTAGTGACCGGGCTGCACGACAACGGAAAAGTTACGGGGTCCCCGGCGATTATCAACTTGCATAAGATGGCCATCGGTCCCGGGTAAGGTCTCACGTCCCATTTTGACCGTGTATCGACCACTCGGAAACTCGGCCAACCACTCCTGCGGAACCGGCTCCCCGTTCACTAGCAGTTGCTTGTTCCGATAAGCGACTCGGTCACCCGGAATGCCGATGACCCGTTTGATGTAGTAGGTGTCATTTTGATGAGGCGGGAAAAACACCATGACATCGCCTCGCTCCGGCTCACCGACGTCGAGAATCTTGGTGCGTGTCACTGGCAACCGAAGACCATATGAAAACTTGTTCACCAGAATGTAATCGCCCACCTCTAGGGTGGGCACCATTGACGACGAGGGGATCTGAAAGGGCTCGTACAAAAAAGAACGCAGCACCAACACAACCGCCAATACAGGAAAAAATGAGCGGGCGTACTCCACCACTGCGGGCTCGCTAGCCTCCCTGTCGCAGGCCTCGGCAAACGCTTGTGACGCCTCTGATCCGGCTTGATCATATCCGGGGAACTGCTCAGCCAACTGAAGACGCCGAGTCGCACGACCCCGGGCAAGCAGCAGGCTGTCGAGTAGCCAGATGGCGCCGCTACCCAGTACGACGATCACCAGAATCAGCGGAAAATCAATATTCATAACCCGTATTAATCTCTACACGCAGTGGCATGTCACTCAGAGTGGCCAACACCACCTATTCCCTCAAGCTCAGAAATCATACACCGCCCAGGGCGTCGCGCCTTCATCAATCAACCTGCAATACCGCCAAAAATGCCGACTGAGGTATTTCAACATTGCCCACCTGCTTCATGCGCTTCTTGCCGGCTTTCTGTTTTTCCAGCAACTTCTTTTTCCGCGTCACGTCCCCGCCGTAGCACTTGGCCGTCACATTTTTTCTCAGCGCCTTCACCGTCTGTCTGGCAACAATCTTGCCGCCAACCGCCGCCTGAATCGCCACATCGAACATTTGCCGTGGGATGAGTTCCTTCATTTTTTCCGTCAGCACTCGCCCGCGCGACTGCACGTGGTCACGATGCACGATAATCGCCAACGCATCGACACGGTCTCCATTGATCAACACATCGAGTCGGGACAGAGGCGCCGCCTCAAATCGTTCAAAACCATAGTCAAGGGACGCGTAACCCCGACTGACCGACTTCAACCGATCGAAGAAATCGAGCACGACCTCCGCCATGGGAATGTCGTAAATCACCTGCACCTGTTGGCCGAGAAACTGCAAATCTACCTGCACGCCCCGCTTTTCCACACAGAGCGTGATGGCGGCGCCCAAATATTCCTGGGGTGTCAGGATCGTGCAGCGCGCAATGGGCTCGCGCATAATCTCAATGTCCGCCACATCCGGCAATTTTGAGGGGTTATCAACGTAAATCGTGTCCTGACTCTTTTTGACAATCTCGTAGATGACGGTGGGAGCCGTCGTGATGAGATCGAGGTCGTACTCTCTCTCCAGTCGCTCCTGAATGATCTCCATGTGCAACATCCCGAGGAAGCCACAGCGAAAGCCGAAGCCCAGCGCATCGGATGTCTCAGGCTCGTAAAACAACGACGCGTCGTTCAGCGTCAGCTTTCCCAAGGCGTCACGGAAATCCTCGTAGTCATCGGAGTTCACCGTAAAGATGCCGGCATAAACCTGAGGCTTCACGCTCTGAAAGCCAGGTAGCGCCGGCGTATCTTGCTGCGAAGCAGAAATCAGGGTGTCGCCTACCGGCGCACCCTTGATGTCTTTGATGCCTGCGACCACAAAGCCCACCTCGCCCGCCATCAGGCATCCGGTTTCCGTCCTTCTTGGGGTGAACACACCAATCAAATCCGCTTGATGCTGCTTGCCGGTCGAGCGAACAACAAATTTGTCCCGCTTGCTGAGCTGCCCCTGTTTCACTCTCACCAATGAGACAACGCCCAAATAATTATCAAACCAGGAGTCGATGATGAGCGCCTGCAATGGGGCATCCCGATCTCCATCAGGGGCAGGCACTTTCTCGATCAGGTAATCCAGAACATCCTCGATACCCATGCCGGTCTTGGCACTGGCAGGCACTGCCTCTGAGGCATCTATGCCAATGATCTCCTCGATTTCTTGCTGTACGCGCTCAGGGTCGGCCTGCGGAAGATCCATCTTATTAAGGACGGGCAGCACCTCAAGACCTTGTTCGATAGCGGTGTAACAGTTGGCGACTGACTGCGCTTCGACACCCTGCCCTGCATCGACCACCAACAGTGCACCTTCGCAGGCAGCGAGGGACCTACTTACCTCGTAAGAAAAGTCCACGTGCCCAGGAGTGTCAATAAAATTCAGCTGGTACGTCTCACCATTTCGCGCTTGATAATCGAGCGTCACGCTCTGTGCCTTGATGGTAATACCGCGCTCGCGCTCAAGATCCATCGAATCGAGCACCTGATCGGCCATCTCTCTTTCCGATAAACCGCCGCAATGTTGAATAAAGCGATCGGCCAGAGTCGATTTGCCGTGATCAATGTGCGCAATGATCGAAAAGTTTCGAATATGACTGAGCTCAGCCACCGATTCAGTGCCTCAAAAAAATAACGCCCACCGAACCGGCGAGCGTTGCAGAGCTGGAAGAGCCACTATTTTAGCACGCTAGGGGCGGGATCTTTAGTCGCCATCCGGGATGCGTATACCGATGAACAAGGGGCTCCGGCCACGAATCAGGCGCGCTGGGACAGAACTACCGGGAGCCAGATCATCTGCGGCGGCAGTTACGTCTGAAACACGGCTGATCGGGCGACTGCCCAAGCGGGTCAGTATATCGCCGTCTCTGACACCGGCCTCGGCAGCAGGAGAATCCGGTGCTACCGCCTCAATCACCACACCGCCCGACAAACCGAGATCTGCCAGCGTGTCCGCCTCTGCCTCAGCGACGCGCATACCCAATAACTGGAGGCTCCCATCCACAGAAACCCCCGCATCAACGCGCGCCACCTGATCAGATGCCAAAGCGCCCACTTCTACAGTGACCCTTTGTTCGTCGCCATCGCGAACCAGCAGCGCCTCAACGCGACTGCCCGGGGCGATCAGGCCGACAATGTGGGGCAAATCCGCCGACGTTTCGATTGGCTCGTCATCGAAAGCGACAATGACATCGCCGGACTTCAGACCAGCCCGCTCCGCCGGGGAGTCGCGACCCACTTGTGCAATCAACGCGCCTCGAGGCCTATCCAATCCGAAAGACTCAGCCAAATTGCGGTCAACATCCTGAATACTGACTCCCAGCCAGCCGCGCTCAACGACGCCGTTTTCCTGTATCTGCGACACCACATTCCTGACGACGGAAACCGGGATCGCGAAAGACAGGCCAATGGAACCCCCTGAGCGCGTGAAGATCTGAGAATTGACTCCGATCACCTCGCCGTCCAAATTGAAAAGCGGTCCGCC
>JADHQF010000096.1 GCA_016778085.1 Luminiphilus sp.
GACGCCCAACTCAAAATCGCCAGAGCCAACGCCAGCAACAACACCGCGCCGGCCTCAAACAGCAGCTTGCTGGGCTCGGCCTCTTTGCCCTGCAAGATGATCAGTCGAGTGATGCCGGTAATGGCGATCAGCACCGGCAGCGTCACGGGCACGCTGTGGGTGGCGTAGTAGGCATACGCCATGCCGATCACCTCAAGATAGATAAACAGCAACAGTAGGTCGGCCAGTCGGACGCGGCCTGCGTCAAAAAATGACGTGAGCTCCAGCGCCACCGCCAGCATGGTCAACAGGCTGATGATGACCAGCAGGATGCGTTCGGCGGCGCTGAAGAAGCCCAGCACACCGCGATCAAGTTTCTCAGTCGCCTCGGGGTAATCGCCACCTAGCTGATATTTTGACATGGCTGTTTTCACCTTTTTATTGAAGGTCAGTACAGGGTTATACGGGCCCGGTCCGCAACTCGTTCACGTATGCAAGCGGCGCCTTAATTCAGGGGGGCAACAGTCTAGAGTGCAACCTCCGCTGAGAAGATAAGATCAAAGACGCGGGCGCCAGTGCTCGATGCGCTAATCGAAGGCAGGGATGACCTTCTCGGCAGGTATCCATGGGATGTCCACGACTTCGGCCTCGCGCCAGCCATCGCCCGCGTCCAGCGACAGCGTTGTACCCGTTGCGGCAAAAGCGGTTGGCACGTTGATGAGTGCGATGTTGTGCTCCAGCCGCGGTGACCAGCAGTAGCGCGTCACGTGGCCGATCACGTCATCGCCGAATTTCACATCCATGAAATGCTGATTTGGCGTCACCGGTTCGCCACCAAAATTGGCGCCCACCAAGCGCCGTTCCGGGCCTGTCTTAGCAATGGCTTGTAGGGCGGCCTTGCCGACATAGTCATGGGGCTTGTCGATATCCAGCAGTCGATCCATACCGATTGTAAAGGGGCTGTCGTTTAGGGTGATATCACTGCAGTAGGAGAGCAGCGCGCCTTCCATACTGCGTGCCAGCGATGGGCAGGCGGCTTGGATATTAAACTCAGCACCCGCTGCCATACACAGGTCCCACAGTGCGGTGCCTTTACTGCCGTCCTTTAGAATGATCTCGTAGCCCAGCTCGCCGCTCCAGCCTGTGCGGCTGAGTACGACCGGGATGCCCTCTAGCGAGGTGTGGCAGAACTGGTAGTAGCCGAGCTCAGTGGCCAGATCGCCAAAGAGCTTTTGCGCCACCCGCGGTGCCAGCGGGCCCTGCAATTGGAGCGGCGACGCATCGGGTTCGCGGACGGTGACATCCAGACCACTTTGTGCGGCGACACCTTTAGCCCATAGCAAGACGTCGCCATCACCGGGTGACAGCCAAAAGTGATTCTCGGCGTGTCGGTACATGACGGCGTCGTTAACGATGCCGCCGTTCTCATCGACAAAGACCACGTAACGGGCCCGGTTGATCGGACACTTGTCGATGTCTCGGGGGGTCAAAAGTTGGGTCAGTGCTAGAGCATCGGGTCCGATGATTTCCACCTGTCGTTCCGCGGCGACATCCCATAGCGAGACGCCCTCGACGATCGCCCAGTACTCGGCTGTGGTATCACCGTAGCTGGTAGGCATGAACATGTGGTTATAAATGGTGAAGGCCTGAGCGCCCGCCTCAATGGTGGCGTTATAAAAAGGGGATTTGCGAACTCGGGGTCCGATGGTGATTGCAGGTGATGACATCGTGTTTCTCCGGAGGCACCAAGCTGGGTAGCCAATTGCGCCGCATTATGGAGCCGAAAGTAGCGCTGTGGAATCTTTTTGTCACGATTGTAATCAGCTATGGCGCGAGCTACTGATGATTGCCAAAAGAGGTAGTAACCCGCTCACCGTGGGTCGTACCCCGACTCCAGTAGGGCGCAGCAGATCAACAGGCGGATAGAGCTCGCGGCTTCGGAAGCTGGAGGCTGGCGCTGACCGCTGATTAGGCGGCGGCTTTGGGGAACTTTGTCTCCGCAAATTCTAGCGGTGCGTCGAGTTCGCTGTCGGTTGGAGCAACCGGCTCGTATTCCACCTCTTCGTCAGAGCGAGGATCTTGGTCAAAAGCGGCCGGTGCCATGGCGGACGTCGCTGGTATGAACGCGCCTTGCTCTTCGATGGTGACTGCGGTGCGGCCAGGTGGCTGAAGAATGATGAATACTCCCGTCACTAGGCTCGCGACCCCAACAAACGCAAACAGCGCGCCGTCACCCAGACTGCGCATCGCCCAGCCGACGACCAGAGCGGCGCTCGCGGATCCCAGGGCATTCAGCAGTAGGACGGAAGAACCGATCGTGACAAATTCTTCGCGCTTTGAATTATCAGCCGCTTTGGCCAGCGAGACCGCATAAAGAGAATTGGCAAAAGCACCGAAGGCGAACGATCCCAACAGTAATGCTTCGGGGGATTCCGCCAAGACCAAGCCAAACGCAGATACACTGCTGGCGGCGCACAGTGCAGCCAGTACGTAGCGCCGGTCGATACGATCCGAGGCCATGCCGATTGGGTACTGGGCCAAAGCGCCGCCGATGATATTGGCGGCGATGAACGTCGGGACAAAACTTGGGTCATTGGTGACGCCCAAGGCATAGATTGCCCCTAATCCCCAGAAACCACCCATGACGACACCTGAGCCCAGCGCGCCGGCAAAGGCGGTGTGGGAGCGACGGTACAGCTTGAAAAAGTTAAAGCGAGTCGCCGGCACCGGGGCGGGTGCAAGCGAGCTCGTCAGACTGACGGGTACGATCGCCAGGCCCACCAGTAGCGATACCAATATGAATGGGTAAAGCGGATTGGCTTCAGTGAGACCCAATAGATATTGGCCCACCGCCATCGAGAGCAGAACAATCGCGGTATACACCGACAGTACCCGGCCGTGGCGACTGCTGTCACTTTGCTCAGCGAGCCAGCTTTCAATCACGGTATAGGAGCCACACATCACAGCGCCTAGCACAAAGCGGACCAGCACCCAGAAGATACCCTCGTCAACAAGACTGAGGAACAGGAAGCTCGACAGGAAGATGGCCAGCAACGCCGTGAAGCTCCGGATGTGGCCAACGCGAGCGATGATGGGCGGAATCATCAGCGCACCGGTCAGAAAGCCTAAGAAGTAGGCGGAGCCACTCAATCCGATCAGCGTCTGCGACAGACCCAGCTCACTCGCGCGCAGCGGCAAAAACGTCATGTGTAGCCCATGCCCGGCCAGCAAAAAGGCAGTGGTGAACAGCAATGACGATACGGGCCGTAGGGTGCTCATGGTGCGCGCTCAGCTACTAATAGAAGTTGCGAAAAGAGGCGCGCATTTTGCTCTTAAATTTGTCGCCCGCAAGTGACAAATTAGTGAATTTTTGGCGACAGCGGAGTGCCGTTAAAGGCGTCTCATTTTTGTCTAGAAAACGGCCTTGAAAAGGGAGGGTGGCGGGGCCCGATCAGGCGGCCAAATCCCCCCAGGCTAGCGGCTCGTGCCCCCGGCTTTGCAGCAGGGTGCTGAGCGCTTTGATGTGGTCCGGACCGACCTCGCAGCAGCCGCCAATGACGCTGGCGCCGGCGTCCAGCCACTCGGCGGCGAACTTCGCGTACTGCGCTGGATCAAGGTCATGTCTGGCTTCCAACACATCGACCACACCGCCCGGTTCCAGTGCGTCGATGGCCGTAAAGCCATTCGCGTAAGCGCCAAACGCAAAGCGCGATGCTTTCAAGATGGGAATCGCTTGAGAGACGGCCTCCGGCTTGGAGCAATTAATCACCACCGCCAGCGGCTCGAAGCCGTCGATGGCTTCCAGCGCATCGGAAAGTGGCTCTCCGGAGCGCAAAAGCTGGCCGTCGTCGTCAGCAACGGTGAACCCAAGCATAATCCGGACACCCGCTTGATCTGCTGCGGTCAGCACCGCGGTCGCCTCGGCAATGGAGGGGATGGTCTCGGCAAGAAAGCCGTCCACGGCCTCAGCCTGCAGCTCAATCAGCTCGCGATACTCCTGAATGGCTTGCTCTAGGGGGAGCTGGGTATCGGGGCGGTAGCTGGCGACCAATGGGGGCAGTGAGGTGACCAAGGCGATGTCTGACCGACCGCTCGCCTCCGCGCCCTGTCGCGCGAGATCTCGCGCATCGTTTAACAAGCTGGCGATTGGCGGCAGGCCCGTGCCCCGTGCCAGCCGGGTGTGCGTAATCGCATAGGTATTGAGGCAAGCGACGCCTGCACCCGCTTCGCAGAAATCCCGGTGCACCTCGGCGACCAGTTCGGGTTGCTCCAGCATGACCTGCAGCGACCAGTGATGATGCGCGGGTGAAGGGCTGCGTCGAATCAGCTCTTGTCCCATGCCGCCGTCCAGCAATAAAACACCGTGAGTCATATGTCATCCTCGTCTTGATCAGGTCGGTTCTCTTATCAGGGCTCAAGTATAGGACTCGGCTCCCCCTTAGGTATACGTCACTTGCAGTGGGTAGGTCAGTTGTAGGACCGATTTTTAACGACCGCTGAGGTAATAGTGTCTCCCTATGCGCTAAAGACGTTTCGTGGCGAGCGGCTTGTCGTTGCTGCCTTCTTTCCGAATTACTCAGACCACTTTGCTGCTCTTTCCCATGGAAAACAGCAGCGTGTAGAAAACGGGCACGGCGATCAGGGCCAGCACCGAGCCAAAGGCCAGCCCGCCCATGATCGACACCGCCATCTCGCGAAAGAAATCATCTCTCAAGAGCGGCGCCATGCCGACGATAGTCGTGCCTGCTGCCAACAGCACCGGACGCAGGCGGCTCACACAGGCTGACACCAGTGCATATTGGCTCAGGCCCTGTTCAGCAGAGCGCAGATTGATCTCTTCCACCATGATCACGCAGTTTTTGATCAAGATGCCCACCAGACTAAGGAGACCCAGCATCGCGGGGAAGGTAAAAGAGAGGTCGGTCACAAAAAGCCCGACAAAGACACCCACCATAATGAGCGGCACGGTCATCCAGGTGACCAGCATTTGCCGCACGCTGCCAAACAGCATCAAGGTTGCAATGATCATCACCAGCAGTGCGATCGGGAAGCGCGAGATGACCATGTCGTTGGCTAATTTCATCGACTCGTACTCGCCGCCCCATTCAAGTCCATAACCTGGCGGTAGTGGGATAGATTCAATGTCGCCACGGATAGTATTGAACGCGCTGGTAGCGGTTTCACCCGGGGGCGCGTTCGCCTGGACGGTAATAGTGCGGACTCGGTTGCGCCGCATCAGGAAGCTGTCCTCCGCGCGGAGTGCAGCGGCTGACACCACCTGTCTCGCCGATACAAACGACTGGGTGCTCTCGCTCCAGAGATCGCGTTCAAGCAGGTCCGTCGCGGTTTCTGCCAGCGGCATGATGCGCGCGACAATGGGAACGGGCTTGTCACCATCGCGCAGTACACCGACAGGGGTGCCGACGGTGCTCGACTCCACACCCCTCGAGACGTCGGGTAACTGAATGCCTGCGCGTCGTGCCCGGGCGTGATCTGGAATCACGGCCAGTGATAGCCGTTGTTCACGCCAGTCGATCTTGCGATCAATCAGCCTATGCTCAATGAAGTGCCGCATGGTCTGCTCTGCGAGCCCGCGCAGTTCGGTGCGGTCACTCCCATAAAAGCGCGCCTCGATTTTGCTCGCGGTGCTACTGGTGAACTCGAGGCGCCGCACCATGTGATGAATTTCGGGAAATTCGGCCGCAATCAGCTCACCTGTTTGCGCCATCAGCCCCGTCACAGCTTCGACATCGTCGACGTTCACCACCAGCTGCGCATAGGCGGGGTCGGGGCGCTCGGGGAGCAGAATCATGGTGAAGCGAACGGGTCCTCGCCCCGCCCAGGTTGAGACTTCGGTCACGCCCTCAAGGCTGAGCAGCCGCTTGCGCACGCGATCAGCCATGCGATCGCTGGCGTGGATATCGGTACCCTGAGTTTGGTAAAGATCCACAAAGAACAGCGGCGTGCTGGTTGCCGGGAAAAACCCTTGTTTCAGCTGCGTGAAGCCGACAATGCTCGATAACATGACGGCCAGCAGGGCGAGCGTGGTCCAGCCGCGCCGGTCAATTCCCCATGCCATGAGTTTGCGGTATCCCGCGAAAACCGGCCCGGCGTAAAGGCGACTCTCGGGCACAGCCTCCTGCACGGAGGCCAGGAGTGCCAACCCGATGGACGGCACCAGCGTAATCGCCAGGACCCAACTTAATAGCAGCGATATGCCGCAAACCGTGAACAACGACCCCAGAAACTGACCCGTTGAGTCGTTCGACAGGCCGATAGGGGCAAAGGCGGCAATCCCGATTATTGTGGCCGCAAGGAGAGGGAAGCGTGTCGTGGCCACCGCCGCGATGGCCGACTCGCGTGGGCTGAGGCCCTGCTTGATGCGGGTGATCATGCCTTCCGTCACCACGATGGCATTGTCGACCAGCATGCCCATCGCGATCATCATGGCGCCCAGCGAAATCCGCTGTAGCTCAATCCCTGCAGCGGCCATCACGCCGACAGTGCCGGTGACGGTCAGTAACAGCACTGCGCCCACCATCACACCCGCGCGCCAACCCATAAACAGACATAGCGCGGCGATGACCGTGGTGATGGAGGCGGTGAGGTTCAGCAGAAATTCACCGATCGATCGGTCAACCAGGCGATGCTGCTCAAAAAGCGGAATCATCTCGATGCCCACAGGCAGGAGCTGCTGCAGTTCAAGCAGTCGCGTTTCCACCGCCTTGCCCACCCGAACGACGTTCTGGGTTTCGTTGATGGCAATCCCGAGGGCGAAAATGCGCTGCCCTTCGTGTCGCACGATCAGTGAGGGCAGATTGGTCTCTTCGCGGGAGACGCTGGCCACGTCGCCTAGGCGAATCATGGACGTCTCGCCGGGCAGAGCAAGCAGCAGTTCCTCGAGCACTGCCTCGCTCCGCTCCAGCGGAATATCGATGCGCATCCGCTGATCACCCGACTCCATCATAGAGGCGGGGAAGAGTCCCGATGCGCTGTTGATGGCCTCGACGATGCGATAAAAAGGTACGCCGAGTTGGCGCAGCTGTGCGTAATCGAAATCAATCTGGACCTGTTCCTCCGGAACACCCTCGACCCGCACTTTGGCCACATGCTCGACGCGTTTGATTTCGGTTTCGAGTAATCGGGCGGCATCTCGAATGGTGGCGATGTCATAGCCGTCGGGGACGGTAAATCCGTAGAGCAGGCCATAAACGTCGCTGAAATCATCCTCGACCCAGGGTGGGTAGGCGC
>JADHQF010000097.1 GCA_016778085.1 Luminiphilus sp.
TCAGCCTCATCGAGCAGTGCCTTGAGCACCATGAGCTTGCGACTCTCACCCGTGCTCAATTCTCGATAGAAAGCCTGCAACCGATGGCGCATGTTCAGCTGATCGATGAGGGGGTCTTCTAGCCGCTCTTGAGGCAAAAACTCAGCAACACGGGTGCCCCACTCATGCTCTGGAATGATGTCCGTTGCTGCGAGCCGCCACTCCTCTTCGTAAGTCACCTGCTGCCGTTCAAAGGAAATGAGCGCGATCTGATCTGGAGTAAGCGCCCTTTCGACAACGCCCTGAGACGGCATGATCTCGCCCACCAATAACTGATCAATCAGTTGCTTTCCTGAGCCATTGCGCCCGAACACACACCAGCTATCACCCGACTGAATCGACCAATCCGGCACGATCAACCCTTCGCACTGGCAGTTGGATAGGTGAATAAGCGTTACGGGGTTTTCCATCAATCTATTACCCGATAGCAAGTGACGAGCGGTCAGTTTCCCAAGCGGCACTGGCAGACCTCAAGACTGTCAGTCAGTGATAGGTCCGCCGCAATTTCTGAGCCCCGCTGCTGATTTCCCGCTACACTGCGCGCCTTGACAAACCCTGGATGCCGCACCATGACTGACTCCCATACACGCATTGAGCAACTCAATGCGATGGCCCCCGACTTCATCAAATTGCTGGGCGGCAGCATTATCGAGCTGGACATGGATTCGCAACTTGCCATCTTTACCTTCACTGTTCCCCTAGATTACTGCCATTCCGGAGATGTCGTGCAGGGTGGGTTTGTAACGGCCATGCTGGACGCCGCCATGTCGCACGCCCTGTTTGGCACTGATGATACGATCTCAGGCGTCGCATCCCTCGACATCGCCACGCAATTTATCGGAGTCTGCCGAGGGCAACAGCCGCTCCGGGTTTCGGGCAGGGTGAAGAGAGCCACCTTCAAAACCGCGTTTCTTGAAGCGGATATTCACGACCAAAAAGGTACGCTGGTCGCCACGGCTCAGTCTGTGGCCAAACTGAGCCGCCAGTCAGCGGACGCCTAGCGGACTCATTACCCTTTATCGCAGGCGGGGAAGCACCTTCTCCGCGATGTAAGCCATCCGCCGATCACCGGACTCCACGCTTTCCCCGGGAAACTGCGCCCAGAAGTGGATATCAGAGATCTGCGGATACTGCTCGATCATGGCGCTCAGCTTCTCGACGGCCATATCGGCGTCCCACAACTCGTAAAGCCCGTTTTCTATGGCCGTTCGGGCATCGGGGAATAATGGGGTTTGGTCCGGAGGACCAAAGGCACCCCAGCGGATGTATTCATTGGATTGATACAACACGTAATCACCAACGCGCTCAGCTTCCGCCTCGGGATCTTCAGCGATAATGGCCCAGCAGCCGAGAATGATGTTCCCCTCCTCGGGTGATTTGCCGTTAGCCTCCAGGCACTCCACATAAGTATCCATCCCGATGCCGCCGGTGCAGAGGAATCCGTCTGCAATCCGCGCGGCGCGGTCAATCGCAGGCGGTGCCATGCCACCTAACAGCACCCGGGGCGCTGTATTGGGTTTAGGCGTGATTTTGAGATCACCCACTGCGAAGCGTTTGCCCTCAAAGTTGACCGGCTCACCCGACCAGGCGCGTCTCAGAATTTCGATACCCTCCTCAACGAGGCTGGGGCGATGAGAGATTTTGCGACCAAATTGGTCAAACTCCAGCTGCCGATAACCAATGCCAACACCCAGATCGAAACGCCCCCGGGAAATCAAAGAGAGCGTCGCGGCGTCTTCCGCCATCCTCACTGGATCGGCAAGCGGCAGCAGCATTAAGTTGGTGCCCAGGCGCATCCGCTCCGTGCGTGCCGCGATGGCCGCATGGATGACCAGTGGTGACGGCGTGTAGCCATCATCACAGAAGTGATGCTCGGTTAACCAGACCGAGTCGAAACCCATCGTCTCGGCCCGCGCGATCTGATCCAGCCGCTCGGAATAAAACTGCTCAAAATCAATCTGCCAGGGCTCCGGATTACGGAAGTCGTACCAGAGGCCAAAATCTACTTTAGATGCCATCGCGCTTACCCTCTTAGAGCCCGTTCACAAAATCGTTGAGCGCGGCGAGGTATCCCTCCCGCTCTTCCATAAAGGGAGCGTGCCCACTCTCGGGGAACTCTACGCCCGTCGCTCTGGGGTGGTTCTCTGCCACCCATCGGGAAATATCGGGCGCCACAAAACCGTCCTGACCACAGATAAATGAGAGCACCGGGATATCCAACGCCATCATCATCTCCCGTTGATCCAAATGCGCGAGCTCCGCCAAAGTTGCTGAGGCTCGGGCGCTCGAATTCAGGAAAGCCCCGGCCATAGAAGCCAAGACGGCATCTGTTGGTGGCTTGGCGCAGATTGCCGTCGCCAACATGGTCAGGAAATTCACGCGGTCAGCATTCATTGCCGCCACATTACCCTCGACATCCTCGGGCATACCCCCGATTTCCAGATCCGGCTTCTGGGTATAAATCGGGCTCGCGCCGGCGGTCAGCACCAGTGCGGCACAGCGGTCTCCCAACAAACTGGCTGCGTGTGTCGCCACGGCGCCGCCGAGAGACCAGCCATTAACCACCACGTCGGACAGCCCGAGATGCGCCACAAGAGACGCGACGTCACCAGCGATGGCGGCGATACTGAGATCAGCAAAATCATGATCTGATCGGCCACAGCCGCGGTGGTCCATGGTGACTACCCGGTGACCCGCTGCCTGCAGCGGCAGGATGACACCGTCCCAGCAGCGATTGTCCATACCCCAGCCGTGAATCAGCACCATGGCGCGCCCTTCGCCGCCAAGATCCTCGTAATAAATGCTCTTGTTACCGTCTACTCCCAGCCTTGCCATCGTTACGCTCCCCTTTGTTGGGTAATCGCCACCGTTACCGTTGCGGCGAAGTGTTCAAAAAATGCCTCGAGGTCAATTGCGTCCGGGGCCACCACCCATTGATAGATCGTGCCGAACATGGTCGAGCAATAGCCCGTAGCGAAATGCGCCGGGTCGACGTCCGCCCTGATGTCTCCAGCTGCCTGCCCTTGCTCGATCCACTGCTGGACATCGCGGCGATAAATCACATGGTGGTTGGCTAAATTGGCGCGAATATCAGACTCGCGACCCAAAGATTCGTACCAGAGAATATACATAGCTCGGAGGTAACCTGACTCCCGAGCGAAGATATCCCGCTGCGCCTGAATCGCCGCCTCCAGCGCCGCAAGGCCCTGCTTGCCCGTCAGGTATTGGGAGAGATGTGCCTTCCAAATGTCGTCGAATCGGGCAAATAACTCCATCCACAGGCCATCTTTCGAGCCGAATCGATAGCTTGCGAGACCGCGGCTGTAACCCGCGCCCTCGCCAATGTCTTTGAGCGTAGTCTTGGCGGTGCCCCTCTCATTGACCAACTCGATCGCGACTTCAAACATCTTCTGATCTGATAGCGCGGTGCGCTCGGCCTGCGTGCTCCCTGTCGAAGATTCCGGCACTGCGGCGTCAGTCATGTCTCTCTCCCAACTCCAAATGTTTTTGCATGGCCAGCTGTCCCCCAGCCAACTGCTCGCGGAGCAGCTTTTTATCAATCTTCCCAACGCTGGTCTTGGGAATATCTTCCACAAAAGCCCAGTACTCAGGCACCCAAAACTTAGCCACTCTGGTCGTCAGAAAAGTACGCAGCTTCAAAGGCAAGCCGTTGCGGTCGACCTGATTTTTACTGCGCACTATCGCGAGCGGACGCTCCTGCCAACGCGCATCATCGACTGCAATCACTGCCACCTCCGCCACACTCTCGTGCTTGAGAAGCACGTCCTCAAGATCCACTGAAGAGATCCATTCACCGCCTGACTTGATAACGTCCTTTGTGCGATCCGTGAGCTGAACATAGCCCCGCTCGTCGACGATACCGACGTCTCCAGTTCGCAACCAGCCATCCTCGGTGAAGGCATCACTGCTCTCATTTAAATAGGCACCAGTGACCCAAGCTCCCTTTAGCTGGAGCTCTCCCACAGACTCACCATCTTGTGGCAGACACTGACCCTCATCGTCTACGACGCGCACCTCAATACCCGGTACGGGTCTGCCACTTTTCAGGCGCCAATAGGTCTCTGTCTCACCACTGAGATCCTTGGGCGGATGCGACAGCACGCACATCGGACTGGTTTCAGTCATGCCCCAGCCTTGAATCACTGGCACATCCCACCGCTCTCTCACGGCCTCTATCATAGAGGAAGGAACGGCAGACCCTCCCGATACAATGGCCCGAAAACACGAAAGGTCCAGAGGTGACGCTTCATCAGCCAGCAAGAGGTCGCCCAAAATGGTCGGCACCATTGCCGTCAGCGTCGGCCTCGCCGATTCAATCATCGCGCGCAGATGCTGTCCCTGCAGATGCGGACCCGGCATAACCATATCGGCGCCAGACATCCAGCCGCTATAAGGAAACCCCCACGCATTGGCATGAAACATCGATGGCAGCATCAAAATCACGTCTCGCTCGTGAACCGCAAAACTATCAACGGACCGAGACGCTAGCGCGTGCAGATAAGTTGTTCTCTGGCTATATGCCACACCCTTGGGATTTCCGGTGGTGCCGCTGGTATAGCAGATCCCAGCGGCAGCATTCTCGTTCGGTTCTGGCCAGCGAAACTCGCCAGAAGCATCGTGGAGCAAACGCTCATAAGACAGGGCTCGCTTGTCGTCGAGAGAGGCCAAGTCTTCCTCACCTCCTCCCACAACAATTAAATACTCTACATTCGGAATGTGCGGCAGCACGGACAAAAAGCTGTCGATCAAACGAGCGTCTAAGATCACAAACCGGTCACTGGCGTGATTGATGATGTAAGCAACATGCTCAGCCGAAAGTCGACAATTCAACGTGTGGAGAACACACCCCATCGACGGCACCGCCAAATACGCCTCAAGGTGCTCAGTGCTGTTCCACATGAAGGTGCCGACGCGGTCTCCCGCCTCAATGCCTAGATTTGTTAGCGCCTGCGCTAGACTTGCGCTATCTGCATCGATCTCCGCATAGCTACGCCAACGGATTTGCTCACCATCGTAATCTCCTACCCGGCTGGTGGCGAAGTGCCGAGCGCCGAACCGGTGCAATGTACTCACGCCCAGAGGCGTATTCATCATCGTACTGAGCATGGCGCCTACCAGTCCCCCGCCGCCGCCGCGCGCGCCTCATCCAGCAAAGCGGGCACGTCATATTCGAGACCGCGGGCATAGTCAGAGTCGAGCTTACCAGCAATATGAAGGCCGTATGCACCCTCGATAATCGCGGCCAATCGCCAAAAGGCCAACGCCATATAGAAGTTCATATGATTAAGCGGACGGCCTAACGCCTCTGCCCAACGGCCCGCCAATTCTCGTCGGCTGATCACGCCAGTCCGTCGTGAAACAGCCTGCAAGGCGCGAAAAGCGGGTGGCTCTTGAGTTCGATAATCTCCCCAAAACATGAGCATCAGCGCGACGTCCATATAGCAATCACCGACGGTCGCAAGCTCCCAATCGATAATCGCCAAAATCTCTGGCCGATCCTTGGCTGCCAACGTATTGTCCAAGTGATAATCACCGTGAATGACGGCCGCCGCCGACGAAGCGGGCACATTGCGGCCCAACCATTCTCCCAAGGAAAATAATTCCGGGAGATCGCGCACCGCGTGATCCTTGCGCACTCCAAGCCAACGTTCTATTTGCCGCTCAACAAATTGTTCCGGCCGACCCAATTTTTGCAGGGCTTCTAAATCGGTCGGCACAGAGTGCAGCGCAGTCAATTGATCGATCAAACTCTCGCCAAGTCGATTCACGCTGTCGCTAGAGTCAGAGTAGGCTGCGGGCAACGCATCTGTGAGCGCGACACCATCAATCCATTCCTGCACTAAGAAGGGCCTGCCTATTACCGCTTCGTCTTCGCACCAGGCAAGCACCCGTGGAGCACGAACAGAATAGTTTTCTATCGCCTGCAAAATCTGGGCCTCGCGCTGAATACCTCGTGCTGAAGTAGGCGAAATATCATCGACAGGAGGAGTTCGAACAACGCAGGCACGCGCGCCGTCTCGAAACTGCCATGTCAAATTGGAGTTACCCCCGCTTAGGGCTGAAACAAACTCTGCACCTTCCCATCCCAATGAGGATCGCAACCACGCCGCAACCTGATCAGTGGCGTCTGAGCCCATCACACCACACCAAAGCTAGACAACAGTCCGCCATCAACGGGCACTAGCGCTCCGGTCATGTATTGGCTTTGGGCAACCCAACACACCACTTCTGCGATTTCGTGATCCTCGGCAAACCGGCGCAAGGGGATTTGCTGGGTCATTTTGTCCAATGCGGCCTCGCTGAGCTCTGAGGTCATTTCGGTCAGCACCAGGCCGGGAATAACGAGATTCGTTGTAATCGCCTTGGGCGCAAGCTCGATCGCCAGCGCCTTAGTCAGGCCTGACAATCCCGCCTTGGAAGACGCATAGGCAGCGTCGCCCGGAAAACCGCGGAATCCGACCACTGCGCCGACGTTAACCACCGAGCTGCCCTCGGCCATATGTACAACTGCGGACCGGGTCATGTTCATGGCCCCCGTCAAATTGACCTGCAGGACCTCCTGCCACGCCTCGTCGGTCAGACGATGAACCTTTCCGCCACGATGAACGCCTGCGTTGTTAACCAGCGTGTCAATTCGACCAAAGCGAGCCAAGATCGCGTCAATCGTTTTACCGACTGACTCTGGATCTGCGACATCACATTGAAAACCCGCCGCGGCATCCCCCATAGACTGAGCCAACTCAATAACCGCGGCGCCCCGCGCAATCAGCGCGACGTTATCGCCTTCCTCAAGCGCCATTCGAGCGATGGCAGCACCTATCCCCCGTGAGGCACCCGTCACGACCCATACTCTACCGCCTGACATATGTTCCACTCCTGATTGCGCATCAATGCGCCGCAAACCCTTGGATTTCTTATCGGTCTCGTTGCTTGTTTGCGTCTAGCAAGTCTAAACTAGCATCCTCATTTGGCAACCCTGCAGGTTGTCTC
>JADHQF010000098.1 GCA_016778085.1 Luminiphilus sp.
GCGCGTCCAGACGATCCATTTCTTCTTCCACATCGGCCCGCTGCAACACATACACAATCTCTTCTTCCAGCCGCATCGGTTCTGCTTCGATGTCGAGCGATTGCAGTCGGTCGAGCAGGCGCTGTCTGTGCGCTGTCTGTAGTTCGGGCAGCTGTTTACGGAGCATGGCAAGATGCGCCCGCATCGCATCTGATCGCTGCTGAATCAGGGTGGCCAGCTTTGCGCCTTCTTGCTGCCGCTGCTCGCGTAGCCCTTCGAAGCACTGTCTGGCGGCATTGGTTGTCGCACTCTGGAGTGCTTCAAGATCGGTTTCGGGTTCGCTCAGCACGCCGGGCGAGAGCAAGAGCGCCAGCTGGTCGGGCGCTGCGGCATCGGGAAATACATCTGCGACCTCTGACAGAGCGGCCTTCAATATCGAAAGCCGCTCGCTATTTATCGTGGCGGGCGTGCCTGAGCCACCGTCAGAGACGCGCACCAGCAGCTCGAGCTTGCCACGAGCAAAAAACGTCCCTGCCTGCTCGCGCAAGTTACCTTCAACACTTCTCAGGGTGTCCGGCATCCTACACTGCAGGTCCAGGTAGCGATTGTTGACAGAGCGACACTCCACGGTGACCGTTAGGGCCCCCGTTGTTACACTCCCGCGGGCAAAGCCCGTCATGCTCTGAGTCACCGTTATTCCTCGACCAAGCGCGCTGCTAAGTGTAACAGCAGTGACCCGGACGGAACGTCACCTACAGCAGGAGAACTGTTATGGATACCACACCCGACCGACCTAGCGGTCGTGCCCCGGACGCCATGCGCGCCATTCAGTTTGAACGGGGATACACCTGTCATGCTGAGGGCTCAGTATTGGTGTCTTTTGGGCAGACAAAGGTGATCTGCACAGCGAGCGTAAGCGCAGGCGTACCCGGTTTTCTGCGGGGAAAAGGCGAGGGGTGGTTGACTGCGGAGTACGGCATGCTGCCGCGTTCTACAGGGTCCCGGATGGACCGGGAGGCGGCGCGTGGCAAGCAGGGCGGGCGAACGGTTGAAATCCAGCGACTGATTGGCCGCTCTTTGCGTGCGGCGTTGGATCTCAAGCTGCTGGGTGAGCGCACGATCACCATGGATTGTGACGTGATACAGGCCGATGGTGGCACTCGCACGGCGGCCATCTCGGGCGCCTGCGTGGCAGTAGTGGACGCGCTGAACCATCTGCAACGCGCTGGTGAACTGGATTCAGATCCACTTAAACATTTGATCTCTGCGGTCTCTGTTGGCGTGTGGAATGGTGTCCCCGTGGCCGACCTCGATTACGCTGAGGATTCAACGGCGGACAGCGACATGAACGTTGTCATGACAGAGCACGGCGGTCTGATCGAGGTGCAGGGCACAGCAGAGGGCGCCACGTTCAGTCAGGAGGAACTCACGAAGCTGCTCGTGCTCGCTACCTCAGCGGGTGAGGCGATCACTGCCGCACAGCGTGCTGCCCTCGAGCAAGGTTAGAGCTGCAGGTCGTAATCCATGATCACGGGCGCGTGATGAGAAAACGCCTGCTCGTCAAAAATAGCGCCCCGCTCAACCCGGCTTACCAGCAGCTCGGAGATGATTTGCGTATCGGTGCGCAGACCTCCTGCATCGTCGCCGTCAGGCCACCAGGTATAGGCTTCGGGCTCTTTATCAGTCAGGGAGTAAGCGTCGGCATAACCGCTGTCGTAAAGATCCAGCAACCAACCACGTTCCGAAGGTGATAGCCCTGGCAGCATCTGGTTGTTACCGGCGTCCTCTGCATCAGCATGATGCGCCATGAGCTCCCAGCCACCACAGAGAATGTAACCGCGACGCTTGTGGCGCACTTTTTCGAGGTGGCTACTCAGCTGTGAGAGAAAGTCCAGCTTGCTGGCCATGTTCTCAGGGCAGCCCGTGCCGCTCGGCACCAGCACTGAGCCCACGCTGATCTCATCGAAATCAGCCTGAATATATAGGCCCTGAGCGTCAAACTCCTCGAATCCGAGGCCCCAAATAATGGCCTTGGGAAGATGCTTGCTGTAGATGGCCACCCCGTTTAATCGAGGGTTCTCATAGTGATCCAGAAAATACGGATGGTAGTTCGCAGGGAAGAACGCCTCGCCCGACAAGTTATGCTCGGCGCAACGGGTATCCTGCAGACAGATGATGTCTGCGTCTTGCGCAAACAACCACGCAAGGCAGCCCATATCGGCCGCTCGCTCTAGCCCCTCAATGACAAGGCTGATGACCCTCATTGCTAGTCCTACCTGATTTGATCTCATATGATACGGTGAAATTCAGGAGCCAGACTGCGGCCCGGCGCGAATTCGGGGCTGTTGATCGCGGTTTGAACAACAAAACGCCATGGAGTGAGGTGTGAACACGACCACGCAGCGTTTCCAGCAGGATTTCATCGAATTGGCACTAGAGTGCGAGGTATTGCAGTTCGGTGAATTTGAGCTCAAGTCCGGTCGGATCAGCCCGTACTTTTTCAATGCTGGGAAATTCTCGACCGGTGGCGCGCTGGCGCGATTGGGGCGCTGCTACGCGGCAGCCTTGCACGCCTCGGGTCTCCACGTCGATATGCTTTTTGGCCCCGCGTACAAAGGCATTCCTTTGGTGTCCACCACCGCGATGGCGCTGTCAGAGCAACATGGTATGGATCTACCTTTTGCCTTCAACCGCAAGGAAGCTAAGACCCACGGTGAGGGCGGCAATATTGTCGGCGCGCCGCTAGCCGGCGATGTGGTGGTCATTGATGATGTGATGACTGCGGGGACTGCCATTCGCGAGTCCATGGCTATACTCAATGAGTCGGGTGCGCAGGGTGCGGGCGTGGTGATTGGCCTCGATCGCTGCGAGCGGGGTGACGGTGAGCGCTCGGCCGTGCAGCAAGTTGAGCAAGATTGGGGGCTCACGGTGGTGAGCGTGGTCTCCCTGCACGACATTATCGCATGGGTAGAAAGTAATCCCGCTATGGCGCAACACCGTGAGGCTTTGGAGCGTTATCGGGAGCGTTACGGTGTGGCGTAAATGCCTCCTCGCCGCGATCTTACTCGGCGCTTGCACGGGTAGCGTGACTGTCGCTGAGCTTTACCGCTATCAGAATGAAGCGGGTATTAAGGTGGTTGATTGGGCGATCCCCGCTGTTTACGTGGGCAGTGGATATGAAGTGCTCAATGAGTCAGGCCAGATTGTGCGTGTTGTGCCGCCAGCGAAGACCGATACCGAGCTTGAGCGGGACGCCGTGGCTGCGCGCGCGCAAGAAGCCGAAGCTGCTGCTCAGGCCGCACAGTTGGAGCGCGACACTTTTCTGTTACGCCGCTACAGCACGATTCAGGATATCGAGGCCGCGCGGGATCGTTCACTGAGAGAGCTCGACATTCGCATTGCTATTCTGAGTGGCCAACGTGACACGTTATCGCAGCAGCTCGCTCGGCATCAGTCTGCCCTCGACACCACAGAGCGGTCCGGTGCAGTCTCGCCTCAGTACGAGGAAGAGACGGTGGCTGCGCTCAAAGCGGAAATCCAGAGCCTGGATGAGGCAAGCGAAGGCAGACAACAACAGGCCGCGGCACTGGCTGAGGCCTACAGTCGCGATATCGCGCGCTTTGCTGAGCTGGAGGAGATCGTCGCGCTGCGTCGTCAGATGAGCGTGACCCCCCCTTCACCCTAGCGCGGTAGCGATGGCACTCATGGGCTGCCAGTGACGGCGGGTTTCATCAAGCCGACAGACAGGTGTGCCCACTGATCTACCCATCCTTCCAGCGGGCTGCGCCTGAAGTCGCTGCGACAAAATTGCGACACCCTACCTTCCGCCGCGGCCATGAGTAAGTTGGCTGCGGTAGCGACCGGCAGGCGGGTGCGGAGCTGCTCCCGTATCTCTGCCTCACGCAAATACTGCTTGAGCTGAGTCTCGAGGCGCTGATACAGCTGCTCAACTTGTTGATGAAGCCGTAACGACTCTCCGGTCAATGCCCGCCCCGTGAGTAATCGTGTGATGCCCGGGTTCTTCTCACAGAATTCCAGATAGATACACAGCAGTCTGTGGCACTGATCCAGCGCGCCGGCCTGCTCACCGGGGATGCGACCAATCAGGCCAAACAAGGTGTCTTCAGCAAACTCCAAGAGTGCAGCGTACATGTTGCGTTTGGAGGGAAAGTGACGGTATAGAGCGGCTTCCGAGACCCCCACAGCCGAGGCGAGCCGGGCGGTTGTAATGCGGGTATCGGGGGCTTCCTCCAGCATCTCCGCGAGCGCCATGAGAATCTGCTGCTTACGGTCGACCTGAGCGGTAGGTGCGCTGTCCGGCATGAGTCCTCGAACGTCCGGGGTATGGGGCGATGCTAATCAGAGCGTGGCTTGGGTGCAAATCGCTCAGCGTCTAGAGCTGATCTGAGTCCCGATACCCTCGTCCGAGAAAATTTCTAGCAGGGCTGCGTGCGCCACGCGGCCGTCGATGATGTGGGCGCTGGACACGCCGCCTTGTACGGCCTCGAGTGCACATTGAATCTTGGGCAACATTCCGCCGTGAATGACGCCTTGCCCAACCAGCTCCTCGACCTGCTGGGTATTGAGCCCGGTCAGAATGTTGCCCTCCGCGTCCAATAGTCCGGCCACATTAGTCAGGAGCATCAGCTTTTCCGCTTGCAGGACTTCGGCCAACTTACCGGCGACCAGGTCGGCATTGATGTTGTAGGTTTTGCCATCCGTGCTGCCCGCTACCGGGGCAATCACGGGGATGTAGTCGCTGCCAATCAGCATGGTCAGGATATCGGTATCGATGCTGGCCACTTCGCCGACCTGGCCAATATCCTTTGCTCCTTCGCGACTCCAGTCACCCGCGAGTTTTCGAGCCTGAATGAGCTGACCGTCCTTGCCCGTGATGCCAATCGCGCGACCGCCGTTCCTGTGAATGCTGTCAACGATCTCCTTGTTCACCGAGGCGCCAAGCACCATTTCGACCACATCCATCGTGTGCTCGTCAGTGACCCGCATGCCATCAACAAACTCGGACTCAATGTTGAGGCGCTCCAGCAGTTCACCAATTTGTGGCCCGCCGCCGTGCACCACAATCGGATTCATGCCCACCAGCTTCATCAACACCACATCGCGGGCAAAACTCTCCTGGAGTTCTGCATCTGTCATGGCGTTTCCGCCAAACTTGATGACAAAGGTCTTGCCCGTGAAACGTTGGATGTAGGGCAGTGATTCGGTCAGGATCCGGGCAAAATTCCCAGCCTCACCCTGATTGAGTGACATGGTGTTTAATCCGGCGCAAACAAAGCGCAGAGAATGATCCGCTGCGCGCTCAAAGGCAATGTGAAGATGCCGCAGATGCCGCTGAGCGCTGCCAGTGCGTCAGGCCTATCAAAAGCGAGAATTAGCGGTTGAGCGTCGCGGCCACGGCGGCGACAATTTGTTCCGCGATCACCCGTTTGCTGGCCAAGGGCAGGCTTTGCTCCTCTGTCGCGGTGATCAGATGCACGGCATTTTGCTCAGAGCCGAAAGTCGTATCAGGGTCGCTGACATCATTGGCGATGATCATATCGAGCCCTTTTCTCTGCCGTTTTTCCCGGGCGTGATCCATCAGGGATGCGGTTTCGGCAGCAAAACCCACCACCATATAAGGCCGGCTCGATGATTGCGCGACGCAGGCGATGATGTCGGGGTTCTCGACCAGCGTGAGGATCAGGGGGTTGCCGTCTGCCTTTTTGATCTTCTCGGCTGATGCGGATTCGGGCCGGTAGTCAGCGACCGCCGCCGCACCAATGAACACATCAGCGCCTGCCGAGAGTGCCAGCGCCTGCTCGCACATCTCGGTTGCCGACGTGACTGGATGCAGCGTGACCCGATTGGGTGTGTCCAAATGTACCGGCCCGGAGATCAATTCGACCTGCGCACCGGCCTCTGCACAGGCCCCTGCCAGCGCAAAACCCATTTTCCCGGAGCTGTGGTTGCTCAAATACCGGACGGGGTCGATCGCCTCTAAGGTTGGGCCCGCGGTGATCACCACCCGGCGCCCTTCCAGTAGCCGGCTTTCAAAGCGCGCATTGACGGCGGCCACGATGGCTTCAGGGTCAAGCAGTCGGCCCGGCCCCACATCACCACAAGCCTGTTCTCCCGCATCGGGTCCGATAATTTGAATGTGCCGCGAGGCGAGCATCTGAATATTTTCTTGGGTCGCGGCGTGCGCCCACATTTGCTGATTCATGGCCGGTGCCACGGCGACGGGTGCGGGTGTCGCGAGCGCCACGGTAGTTAACAGGTCGTCGGCGCGACCCTGCGCGAGCCGCGCGATCACGTCTGCTGTGGCCGGCGCAATGATCATCACGTCTGCCCAGCGCGCGAGCTCAATATGCCCCATGCCCGCCTCAGCCGCCTCGTCGAGGAGCTCGGTATGGGTGGGCTCTCCAGACAATGCCTGCATGGTAAGGGGGGTAATGAATTCCGTTGCACCCCGGGACAGCACAACGCGCACCCGCGCCCCCTGCTTTTTCAGCAGTCGCACCAGCTCCGCGCCTTTGTAGGCCGCGATGCCGCCGGAGATGGCCACGAGAATGTGACGCTGGTTTAACTGGCCCATAGGCCCCTTAATCCCTACATGAGATCGAGCGAACCCTAGCATTTGCGGGGGTTTTTGCACACTTGAGGTTATTGCCCCCCGGCCTCGCTTGCGCCCCCACAGCCCCTCTGGTATAAAACGCGCCCTTTGTAGATCTCTATGGGGATTCCCATGTCACGTGTCTGTCAGGTTACGGGTAAGCGGCCCGCAACCGGTAACAATGTTTCGCACGCCAAGAACCGCACCAAGCGTCGCTTCTTGCCGAACTTGCACAACCATCGTTTCTGGATTGAGTCTGAGAAGCGCTTTGTTTCTCTGCGCGTGTCTTCCAAGGGGATGCGTATCATCGATAAGCGCGGTATCGAGACGGTTTTGGAAGAGCTCCGTGCTCGCGGCGAGAAGGTCTGAGGATTGAACCATGCGTGAAAAGATCAGAATGAACTCTACGGCTG
>JADHQF010000099.1 GCA_016778085.1 Luminiphilus sp.
GCAGGGGCATCGTAGTCGAGACTACCGATCGCCACACACCCAGTGAAGCACTCTGATGTGCCCAAGTTAGGTCTCTGGGCGCAGGCGCTGTGCAAATCTGTCTCCAGTGCGGTCATCCATTCGGCAAGGTTCGCCGAATAATCCTGCAACCGATGGATGACGGTGGGTAGTGCCGTAACGATCTCGAGCTCGGCACCGTGCCCGTTGGTGCCACTGTCGAGGTAGACGAAGCCAGGTAAATCGGAAAATTGCCCAGCCCACTCCGCGAGGGTAGCCGTGTAGTCGAAAGCAGTGACTTCGCCGAATGACGCCATACATAACCCTATAAGAATTAGGGATAAAATTGACAGGTAGATATAAGGATAAGTAATGTCACGCCCTGTGCACAGAGCCCCGTATCGTGGGATCTAAGATTTTGTCCTGCTTGGTGCCATGATCCCCGCAAATCTGAGAGACCACCCATGAAGAATGGTAGCGAAGAGGCCGTCCAAAGCGTGTCGGCCGTGTCACTGGAAAACCCGTTCTCCCCGTCAGTGACTGAAGACGCCGAATTAGGGCGGTACGAAGCGACGCTTCAGCGCGGCGCCGAGTTGCGCGAGCGGCCTTATGTCGCCGCCGGCAACCCTAGCCGACAAAGGCAACACCTTAAAGGCCGTATGACCGTATGGGAGCGTATTCGCTACCTCGCGGATGATGAGCCGCATGTGCTGTATCAGAACTGGGGTCCGAATCTGGATGGTGCTTCACTGGTCACAGCGATTATCACGATCGACGGCCGGGACGTAGCGGTGTATGGCCACGATTTCACGGTTCGCGCCGGCTCCATGGATGCGACCAATGGCAAGAAGCTGGCGCGTTTGTTTGAGCTCGCAGCCAAGCGCCATATCCCGCTGGTTGGTCTTAATGATTCCGCTGGCGCATACATACCGGCGGGTGTCGGCGGCCTCGATGGCTATGCCGACGCTTTTACCGCGTTACGAAAGATCAGTGGCATCGTGCCCAGCATCATGTGCATGTTTGGTTTTAACGCCGGTGGGGGCAGTTACCTGCCGCGTCAGGGGAGCTTCCTTATCCAGCCCAAAGATACGTTTTTTGGTCTGACAGGTCCCGGTGTCGTCAAAAGCGTGCTGGGTGAGGACATCACGCCAGATGAGTTGGGCGGCCCGGCAGTGCACAGTCAAACCGGCGTGACTGATTTTGTCGTGGAGGACGAGGTCGCTGCTTTGAGAAAGGTACGCGAGTTGCTGCGATACTTGCCCGATTCGAATCAATCTTTGGCTCATTACAGAGAGACGTCCGACCCTGTCGCGCGTCAGACAGTCGACATCGACATTTTGCTGAAAAAGGCTTTCAACTCGCCAACCGGGTTCAACACGCCATTTGATATCAGTATTTTGATTCAGCAGTTGTGTGACCACGGTGATTTCTTGGAGACGCAGGCAGACCGCGCTCGCAATACCATCACGGCGTTTGGCCGCATGGGTGGCAATGTGGTGGGCTTTGTTGCAAACAACTCTGCCGTCGCCTCGGGGCAAATCGATATCGATGCCGCCTATAAAAATGCGCGATTCATCCGGTTCTGCAACCTTTACAACATTCCGGTCATCTTTCTTGAGGACACAACCGGGTTCTTGCCCGGCAGTGAGCAGGAGCACCGCGGTATTGTGCAGGCGGGGCGGGCGATGCTAGATGCGATTGTTGATTTGCGCACGCCACGCTTTCTTGTGCTGGTGCGCAACGCCTTTGGTGGCGCATATGCGTCCTACAACAACTACGCGACGGGTGCCGACTTCGTGGTCGCGTTGCCGACCACGCGGGTTGCAGTGATGGGGCCGGCTGGTGTGGAGTATGTTTACAAAGATGAGCTGAAAAAGATCCGAGCGGGTCGCTCGGCCCAGCTCGACGCCGAAATTAAGGCGCGCGTCTCGAGCGGCCTGCCCGAAGAGCAGGCGAGCGCGGAAGCCGAGGCGGCGGTCGATGCGGCGATTAAAGCCGAGGAGGCGCTGCTTGCCCAGCGCTATGAACGCGAGATTATGAATCCGGAAGAGGCCCTGAGTCTGGGCTCGATTTCCGAGATTGTCATGCCGGCCGACCTGCGAAAAACCCTGGCCACTCAGATGGCTTTCTGTCTGAGACATTACACGCCGGGGCCGATGCAAGCGGTTCAGCGCGAATTCCACTGATCGACGGCCGGGAGCAGAACACCTTGGGTACCCAACACTACCTCAATAACCCGTTGATACACGGCGATCGTCGGAACAAGGTGCGTCGCTCAGAGTGGACGGAGCAGTTCCGTTGCGACCACCTGAAGCCGCTGATCATCTGTCGGGGACCGATCCGCAAAGAAGCCATGGATGTGTTCTCTGAAATGGGAATCGACGGATATGGGATTCTGTTGTCCGAGAAGGACTCCATTGTGTATCGGGGCGCGCTCGCGCCTGAGCTCAGAGTGCTGACGGATCCGGGTCGAGTGCATCGCGTGCCTGACTATAGCGGCGCTACCAAGGAAGAGAGAGAGCAGCGCATTGCTGACATCATCTCCATTGCGCATGCCCACGGTTACAACGCAATTTTTGCCGGGTACGGCTTCATGGCTGAAGACGAGCAGATGGTGGCTTCAATGGAGCGAGCGGGGCTGAATTTCATCGGGCCGTGCTCCCGGACCGTGAGGCAGGCGGGCCTGAAGGATGAAGCCAAGCGTACAGCGCTTAAAGCTGGCGTTTCGGTCACGCCAGGCATTGATAACGGCACCACATTGACGCTGCTCAAGAAGCATCCCGATCAAGGGGCTTTGACCGCGCTGGTTGCAGAACACGGGCTTGAGCTTGAGGTGGAGACGCCCGAGGGTGATCTAGAGGCACTGGCCGAGGCGGTTCTGACCGCGAGTTATCGCAAGGGCATTGATCTCTATACCATCGACGAGCTCAGCGAGACGCTGACCGAGGCAGTGCTGAAGATGAGCGAGCAGTACCCGCAGAACAGGGTGCGCTTGAAGGCCATCGGTGGTGGTGGCGGCAAGGGTCAGCGCATCGTGCCTCTGGGCCAGGCCGATCGCACGCCGGAACTGGTTCGCGAAATCCTCAATGAAGTGAAGACCACAGGCGTTGGCGACAACAAGAATGTTCTGGTCGAGCTCAACATTGAAACCACCCGGCATCAGGAGATTCAGGTGATCGGGAATGGTGACTGGTGCATTACGTTGGGTGGCAGAGACTGCTCCCTACAGATGCATGAGCAGAAGCTCCTCGAGGTGTCGGTGACGCGGGAGTCGCTCCAAGCGGCCGAGGCGCGGGCTTCACAGGCTGGTGCGTCCGATGAGGCCGCAGTGCTCGCTCAAGACGTCAAGACGCTGGACGTGATGGAGGCTGAAGCGGCTCGCTTTGGAGAGGCAGTCGGCCTCGATTCGGTGTCCACCTTTGAGTGTATTGTCGATCGTGACCAGCACTTCTTCATGGAGATGAATACCCGGATTCAGGTGGAGCACCGCGTCTCTGAGCTCTGCTACGCCATGCGTTTTGCTAATCCGGATGACGCCGACGATGCCTTTGTCGTGGAGTCGCTGGTCGAGGCCATGGTGCTATTGGCTGTGCACGGCGAGAAGTTGCCAAGGCCCGAACGCATTGCACGATTGCCAGATTCTCTCGAAGCGCGGCTCAATGCCACCAATGACGCCCTGCAGCCCAGTGCCGGGGGCATTGTGGAGTTCTGGTCAGACCCCATCGAGGGCGAGATTCGTGACGATCAAGGCATCAGTCTGCACAACCCCGATACCGATGTGTTCATGGAATACACGCTGGCGGGTGCCTATGACTCCAACATCGCGCTTCTCCTGACGGTGGGCGACAGTCGCGAGTCGGCTTACGAACACATGGCCGAGGTTTTGAGGGCCAGCCGATTGCGGGGCAAGGATCTGGCAACCAACCTTGCGTTCCATTATGGGCTGGTGCACTGGTTCCTCGGCCGCACGGTCAACGCACGCCCTACCACCCAATTCATCGTGCCCTACCTCACGGCAGTGGGAGAACTGGCCAAGGAGGCTGGGCGTGTCGATGTGGATGTGGCTTGGCAGCAGTTGTGTGCTGCGAGAGTGCAAGCGGCAGCCTCCGATCAGAGCGCCTTGCAAAAGGTCCTCTCCGCCAAGGAGAGCTTGCTCCTTCGGCCAATTAAACAGTTAATGGCTTCACCACATCTCTTATCGGGTTGGTTGAGTCTTAATCAGGGTGCCTTCCGGTTTGAGGACGGCCACTTCTCTTGGGCAGAAAACCCCGTCGAGGTCCTGGCCGATACCTACCACTTCCTGAGACTGGATTGGAACGACACGTTGCCGGCCGCGAATATGATTTGGGACCACGACCACGCGATCCTCTCGGATGCAGAAGACTTCTACACCGAGCTTGGCAAGCGGTTTGACACTGACAACTGGGCCGCCATGAGCGAGTTGTTGGCGGGATCCGCGCCTGATGCTATCGATGCATCAGAGTGGTCAGCGATACAGGCAGCGCATCGTGGGTATCAGGTCGGCGCAGAGATCCTGGAACTGTTGCCGGCGATGGCGCGATTCACCGGGTTTTATGACCTGGATGTCAATCCCGATATGACCATCCATCTACCTGATCGCCTATTGGATGAAGCGCACCAAAAAGCGATGGCCAAGGCGTTAGCGCCGCCGCCAGTGGCGAAGTCTGACGAGATCGTCGCGGAAAGCGGAGGGATGTTTTATGGGCGTGAGGTGCCTGAGGCACCTCTCTATGTCGAGGCCGGTCAGCATTTCGACGCAGGCGAGCCGCTCTATATTGTTGAAGTGATGAAAATGTTCAACAAAGTGGTAGCGCCGTTCTCTGGCACTGTCGATGAGGTATTGGTCGAGGGAGATGGTGTGATCATTTCGAAAGGACAGCCGCTATTCAAGGTGACGCCGGACGAGAAGGTTGAACTGCTCTCTAACAGTGAGATGGCGTCCCTGCGCCGCGAGCACACCACTGAGCTCGTCAAGCTCTTCATTTAGCGCATCATCAGATTCCTGAGAGGCAGGTTGTTTCATGATTACTGCATTGGACCATATCGCGATTGCCGTACCGGATCTTGAGGGCGCTATAGCGCGGTTCCTCGAGGATTTTGGACTCCAACATGACGGTAACGAGGTGGTGGAGGCGGCTCAGACCACGACGGCATTTTTTAGCGTGCCCGCGACGCACATAGAACTGGTGCATCCATTGGACGGCGCCGGGCCTATTGCGACTTACCTTGATAAGCGCGGTGGAGGGCTGCATCACCTCTGTTTCCGGACCGATGACATTGACGCCGATGTCGAGCGGCTGCGCGCCAAGGGATATCAGTTCACCAGCGATGCACCGACCCCCGGAGCACATGGGTCCCGCGTCATTTTCATCCATCCGAAAAGTTGCGATGGTGTGCTGATTGAGCTTTCCCAGCCAGCGGAGGCGCACTCATGAGTATTTATGATCCGGATGCGGCTGATTTATCCGCCTGGGGCGCGCTGGTAGAAAAGCAAAGCAAAGGTTTAAAACCGGACGACTTTACCTGGCATACCCCGGAGGGTATCCCGCTAAAGACCCTCTATACCGCCGAAGACCTCGAGTCACTGCCTTACACCAATACCATGCCGGGTATCGCGCCCTATATCAGGGGGCCGCAGGCAACCATGTATGCGGGACGACGCTGGACGATCCGCCAATACGCGGGCTTCTCAACGGCGGAAGCGTCGAATGCGTTTTATCGGAAGTCACTGGCGGCTGGTGGCCAGGGCATCTCGGTTGCGTTTGATCTTGCTACTCACCGGGGCTATGACTCGGATCATCCGCGGGTTTCTGGAGACGTGGGCAAGGCGGGCGTCGCCGTGGATTCTGTCGAGGACATGAAGATTCTCTTTGACGGCATACCGCTCGATCAGGTCTCGGTGTCGATGACGATGAACGGGGCCGTTTTGCCCGTGTTGGCGGGTTATATCGTTGCCGCTGAAGAGCAGGGGGTCGATCAGTCAGCACTATCCGGCACGATCCAGAATGACATCCTTAAAGAGTTCATGGTGCGCAACACCTACATTTACCCGCCGACGCCCAGTATGCGCATCATCGGCGACATCATTGCCTACTGTTCAGCTAATTTACCCAAGTTCAATACCATCTCGATCTCGGGCTACCACATGCAGGAGGCAGGTGCTAACGCGGCTCTGGAGCTCGCCTATACGCTCGCTGATGGTAAGGAATACATCCAGACCGCGATTGCTGCAGGGCTCAAGATTGACGATTTTGCGCCGCGCCTGAGCTTTTTCTGGGGCATCGGCATGAATTTTTATATGGAAATCGCCAAGATGCGCGCGGCGAGATTGTTGTGGGCAGAGATCGTCGACGCCTTTGGGCCGACTAACCCGAAAAGTGGCATGTTGCGCACCCACTGCCAAACCTCCGGTTGGTCTCTGACCGAGCAGGACCCATACAACAACATTGTGCGCACGACCATCGAGGCCATGGCGGCCGTGTTTGGTGGAACCCAGTCACTGCATACCAATGCTCTCGACGAGGCGATTGCGCTACCGTCTGATTTTGCCGCTAGGATCGCAAGGAACACACAGTTGATCCTGCAAGAAGAAACCGGCATCGGACAGGTGGTGGATCCCTGGGGCGGCTCCTACATGATGGAAACCCTCACCAATGACATGGCTGCTAAGGCTCGCGAGTTGATTGCCGAGATCGACGAACTGGGCGGTATGGCCAGTGCGATCGAAAGCGGTGTTCCCAAACTGCGGATAGAAGAGGCTGCCGCGAAAAAGCAGGCGCGCATCGACCGCGGTGAGGACGTGATCGTTGGCGTGAACAAGTTTCAGAGCGACCAGCAGGATTCGGTGGATATTCTTGAGATCGACAATGAGCAGGTGCGAGATTCACAGCTGGCCCGGTTGGCCAGTATCCGT
>JADHQF010000100.1 GCA_016778085.1 Luminiphilus sp.
TTTTGAAGGCCTCGTTGACCACTTTTTGCAGCTTGTCGGCATATTCCTGAACCGTCCCACGCGGCCCGTCCTCGAGAAAGTAGCGGCCCGGTCCGTACACGGTCAGCACCCGGATGGCGCGGCGCTCGACCATGGTGTCAAGGTCGCCAAAGTGCGGCATGACCCCGAAGCGTTTCAGACCGCCAGAGGCGGCGGTCCCGGAGCTGCTCGCTGGGGCATCAGCGGTCTCTGCTTGATCAGTCGAGGTATCGACGCTCGCCAGAATATTGTCGGATGGAACAGTGAGTGGCTCGGAGACCGTGAACTCTGCGGGCGCAGATGCCGTAGTTGAGGCCTCCGGGACCTCTGCCACGCTCTCGCCACCGCATCCGATTAACAGTATCGGTAGGGTGATGGCTCCTGTGAGCAGGGCTTTTGAAAGAGTGTCAGCAAGCAATGAACGCATGGAGAACTGTTTCCTGATCGATCCGCGGCTGGGGTTGTCCGCCAGGGGTTGTGTCATCGTGCCGCTATTCGTGAGTGCTCACCCTATCCGGCAGTCCAGCACCAACTTACCAAAATGTGTCCCCAAGCGCATATGTTCGTGGCCCTCCAGCACGTCAGCCAGGGGGTAAGTCGTGTCGACGATGGGTCGAATATCGCCCGCGACCACCTGTGGCCAGACGCGTTCGCGAATCGCGCTGAAGCAACGCGCGCGCTCCCCGGTGTCGAGTCTGCGCAGTGTGCTGCCTGTCAGCGTTAAGCGCTTCATAAACAGCGTGGCCAGATTGATCTCGCTCTGCATGCCGCGCATCACGCCAATACACACAATGCGGCCGTCGGGTGCAGCGAGATCCAGATTGGCTTGCATCAGGTCGCCCCCTGCAATGTCCAGAATGACATCGACGCGTCCGCCGTAGCCTGCGTCAGTGAATTGTTCGGTGAGGCTGCCCTCGCGATGATTCGCCACAAACGAAGCACCGAGCGCTCTGGCCGCGTCACATCGCGCCGCTGAGCCCGCGGTGGAAATCACGTTAGCGCCAAGAGTCGCTGCCATTTGGATACCGATCGAGCCGATACCGCTACTGCCCCCATGGATCAACACTGTCTCACCCGCTGACAGCTGACCCCGCTCCATGACGTTGTACCACACGGTTAACAGCGCCTCGGGCAGCGCAGCGCCCTTTTCCGTTGAAAGGCTATCCGGCAGGGCAAGGCAGTGGTCCTCGCGGGCGATGGCATGGGAGGCGTAGCCGCCGCCATGGGTCAGCGCGCATACCCGATCGCCCACCTGCAATGATGAACACCTCTCTCCGACCGCGACCACCTGGCCTGCGACTTCCAGTCCCGGTATGGGTGAAGCGTCCTCCGGTGGCGGATAGAGCCCGAGGCGCTGTAGGAGATCGGCGCGGTTGATACCGGCATGATCCACCTCAATCAGCACTTCCTCCGGGCCAGCCGGGGGTGCCGTGTCACGGACTACTGTGGCCAGCTCTGGTGTCTCGAAGTGGATGAAGTGTCTGTCCATAGTGCGCGTTTCCCTATTTTAGATCCCGGACTGTCGTCCTTGGAGCGGTGAAGATAGACTACTGCGACAAGAAAATCTCTGGGAGACATCGCCATGTTGCGATCCATGCCGGTTAGGCGATTCAAGCGCGGTTTCAAGCTGGGGCTGATCAAGTTGCTCATTGGTAACAAGGCGACAGGTGTGCATCTGTCTTATGTCGGTCAGGGCGCCAGTGCGGATCTGTGCCGGCGCATTGTTGATATTGGCCACACCGATATTCTGGTGGTCACTGACAAGGCGCTGAAGGAACTGGGTCTCGCGGAGCGGGCTCTGGCATCTCTTGCGGACGCGGGGGTGAATCTTCACTGGTACGCCGGCGTCGACCCTGACCCTACGTTCGCGCATGTCATGGAGGGTGCAGAGGTGCTGCGAGCGGCGGGTTGTACGGCGATCGTGGCGGTGGGGGGCGGGTCCTCTATGGATGCGGCGAAGGTCATCGCGTGCACCCGCACCAGTGACGAGTCACCTGATAAATGGGTTGGCCTCAATAAAGTGCCCGACGATGTCCTGCCGATTTACGCCATTCCAACTACCTCCGGTACCGGCAGTGAGGCAACGATGGGGGCGGTCATCAAAGACCCGGAAGAGAAGCTCAAGCACATCATTGTGGGCGAGGACCTGTTGCCACAGGCGGTGGCCCTAGACCCGGATTTGTTGTTGGGCTTACCGGCACCCGTCACGGCGGCAACGGGTATCGATGCGTTGACCCATGGCATTGAGGCGTACATCTGCATTTGGGACCGCGGCACGCGAAAAGAGAACGGCCGCCTCGCCATTCAGGGGGTTTTCCGTTGGCTCGAGCGGGCGGTGCAGCATCCCGAAGATGTGGAGGCCCGTCAGGGTATGGCGGTGGCGGCTTACCACGCGGGTATCGCGATCAACCAGGTGGGTGTTGGTAATGTTCATGCGATTGCACACCAGCTGGGCGCGCGTTATGGCATTCCCCACGGACAGGCCAATGCGCTCGCATTACCGCATGTCCTCAAAGCCTGCCTCGCCGAGGCGGAGACCGCACTGGCCGAACTCGCTGTCGTGACTAATGTGTCCGATGCCGCGGCACCCGCGGCAAGGGCCCAGGCGTTTGTTGAGGCGGTGCAGGAATTGATCGCTAAAGTCGGCATCGACGAGACTGACTCGCGCATTCAGCCAGCTGATTGGACGGTGCTGGCCCATGCTGCGATGGATGAGAGTGACGGCTATGTCTCGCCGCGTCTGCTCACGAAGGCAGAGATCATGGACACGTTGGAGCGCATTACCGCGCGCTGATTGCCTCGATCCAGACCTTGGTCAGCGACATAAAGCGGTCGTGTCCCGGTGTGGGGCCCTCCGAGCACGGGAAGCCGTGGGCCTCTTGAGAAAAGTGCTCGTGTTGCACAGTCACGCCCGCCCGCTGCAGGGCGTTGGCAAGGCGCCTGCCATCATCTCTCAGCGGATCTTTTTCTGCGGTCACCAACAATGAGCGAGGAAAACCACTGAGTGGAATGCGCCGTCCGGGGAACATGATTTCTGTTGCGGGATCTGCCGGCGCCAAGCCGTCTAAATAGGTATCCACGAACCAGCGCATGATCGATGTCGTCAGTGGCCCGCTCTTGGCATGCTCCGTGTAGGAGCGCATCGCAGCATGATAATGCTGCGTGAGCGGGTAGATCATCAGACAACCCCTGAGCCGCGGCTCGTCCGGCAGGCGAACTGCAGTCGCAAGCGTTAGGTTTCCGCCGGCGCTATCTCCTGCAATGACCACCTCGCCATTGTTGGGGGCCAGCGCGTTGAGGTTGTCGATAATCCATCGCGATGCCGCCATGGCGTCTTCATGGGCCGCGGGGAAGGGATACTCCGGGGCCAGCCGATAATCGACGGACATGATCGTACAGTGGGTTTGATCAGCAAGCCTCAGGCAGAAAGGATGGTGGGTATACAGATCGCCGATTGTCCAGCCGCCACCGTGGAAGTAGATGATGAGAGGACGGTGCCGGGAGCCGTGATACATCCGCGCCCCAAGTGTCTGCTCGGGTAAAGGGAGCTGCAGAAAGCTGGTTTTGATCTCAGGGGACGGCGCGCCCTCCCACGCCAGTCGGTTTATCCGCCGGTAGTACCAGCGGTAGGCGAGGGCTTTGATTCGATTGCGCAGTGTCGTCACGGGTTTTTACTCGGCGTCGACGTAGCGTGCCTCGGGATCGGATTGATACTCATATCGGTCGTCAGCATTGATCCGTCGCTGAATATTACCGCGGTGCCAGAGATAATTCAGGTGCGCCACGGTTTCACCGGTCGCCATCTGGATCTCACCGTCACCAATTTCCCGCCCAAACAGACAGCCGAAGCATTCTGGTAGCAGTTTGGGCTCCATCAGCAGGTCATACAGATTCGCGAGTGCGAGACGGTGGCTGTCGATGATCTGGTTGAGACGCACGCGGACCCCGGTAAAGGGAGACTGGTGCGCGGGCAATACCAGCAAATCTTCGGGCAGCATACCCAGCAACCGGGTGCTGGAGGCCAGCCACGCCTCCAGCGGATTACCATCAGGCTCGGTGGGAAACACTGACACATTGGGCGTGATACGCGGCAGGATCTGGTCGCCGGCAATGACCAACTGTAGCGCCGGGCAATAGAGGCATGCGTGCTCGGGTGAGTGCCCCTGACCCACCACCACCTGCCAGTATCGGTCACCAATCGACAGGGTTTGCCGGTCACTGAGGCGCTGATAGTTATGGGGTAGCGGCGTGGCGAACTGGCCAAAGCTGCCAAAGCGTTCCCGATAATTTTCCAGCTGCTCGTCGGTGAACCCCGTGCGGTGATAGAAGGAGATTGCCGGTGGCGGAGCGGCTTCACCGGTATAGCCCATAATCAGGCTGCCAGTCAGGAACTCCGCCTGTGTCATGTACAAATCGCAGTCGAAACGCTCGCAGAGCCATCCCGCCAGACCAATATGGTCGGGGTGCATATGAGTACAGATCACACGGTGGACGGGTTTACCTGCCATGAAGCCCGTGAACAGGGCCTCCCATCGCTCTTTGGCAGAATCCAGATTGAGGCAGGTATCGACAATGGTCCAGCCGTCTCCGTCCTCCAGCAACCACAGGTTGATGTGGTTTAGAGGTCCCGGCATGGTGAACCGCCCCCACCAGACACCGGGCGCCACCTCAAAAGGTTCATCGCCGGGGTGTTCCAGTCTGCCCCAGGGGTAAGTCAGACCGCGGTATTGTTCGTCAACGCGTTCCAGAGTCACTGTTAGCTCCTGATGTGATGCGGAAGTGTGCGCGCCGCGGCGCGCCCTGTCCACCAAGCTCTCCCTTTGGGGTTACTGACACGCCGGTTGCCCGGTGTGATACTCACGGCGCAATCAACCCCTGTGCGGGGCCCGGGCCGCTATAGTGTGGTAGGCCAAATCCGAGGAGAAAGCACCATGACCGCGACGCTCGATACGCAAGCACTCAAGAAGCTGGATCAGGCGCACCATCTGCATCCCTTCACGGATTTTGAAGATTACGCCAAGCACGGGGGGCGCATCGTCAGCCGCGCCGAGCATATTTATATCTACGACTCTGATGGCAATAAAATTCAGGACGGGATGTCGGGATTGTGGTGCTGCAATCTGGGCTACAGCCAGGAGCGCATCAAGCAAGCGGTGGCGGAGCAGCTGGCCGAACTCCCTTTCTACAACAATTTCTTTAGGTGCTCTAATCAGCCGGCAGCAGAGCTGGCGGCGCGGCTCTCCCAGGTCACGCCTGAGCGATTCCAGCACGTTTTCTTTACCAACTCCGGGTCAGAGGCCAACGACACTCAGATCAAGCTGGTACACCGCTATTTTGATTTGCTGGGTAAGCCCGAAAAGAAGCTGATCATCAGCCGCCAAAACGCCTATCACGGCAGCACCATTGCGGCCTCAACGCTGGGTGGCATGTCAGCGATGCACAAGCAGACCATGGGCCTAGACTACGTGCATCACATCCAACAGCCGCATTGGTTCGAGGAGGGTGCGGACCTCGATCCCGAGGCATTTGGTATCGTCGCTGCTCGCGAGCTCGAGAAAAAGATTGATGAGCTGGGCGAGGATCGCGTGGCGGCGTTCATTGCGGAGCCCGTGCAGGGTGCCGGCGGTGTGATTGTGCCCCCGGATTCTTACTGGCCTGAAGTAAAGCGAATCCTCGACGAACGGGACATTTTGTTGATCTCCGATGAGGTCATCTGTGGCTTTGGCCGCACCGGCAAATGGTTTGGCTTTGAGACCTATGGGACCGAGCCGGACCTCGTCACTTTTGCTAAGGCAGTCACCAATGGTTACATGCCGTTGGGTGGGAGTTTGATCAGCCAGAAGATTTCTGACGTCTTGTTGTCCGGGGGTGGCGAATTTGCCCACGGCCTGACCTATTCGGGACATCCTGCTTCGTGTGCCGCGGGCCTGGCCACACTGGACATTCTCGAAGAGACCCGGATTATCGAACAGGGCGTGGTGGAGCTCGCGCCGTACTTCGCCAGCCGGCTGATTGAGCTGGCGGATCACCCGATTGTGGGGCAGGTGCGGGTCAAGGGACTCTTTGCCGCGGTGGAATTGGTGCGTGATAAATCGACCCGTGAGCGACTGGCGCCTGAGTCCGCTGCGGCAGTGCACTGCCGCGATACGGCGATTACTCAGGGCCTCATGGTGCGCCAGACCGGGGACGCGATGATCATGGCACCGCCTTTTGTCACCGAGCGCTCCGAGATTGATTTCCTGGTCGATCAACTGACGGCTGCACTGGATCGCACGGGCCAGCACTACGGGGTGATACCCACCGCCGCCTGATCTGGCGTTTCTCCCCCGTCGTATCTAACCCGCTATGAAGCTGGTCGATACATTTTGGTTCAACGCCGTATGGTTCCAGGCAACCTGGTTCTGTTGTGTATTGGGCAGAGACCCATGGGTGCCGGTTGCGCTGTTGTCTTTGGCGCTGCACTTTTATTTGGTCTCTGACCGCGGTCTCGAGTTTCGCAGGCTGCTGCCGGTCGCCATGGTCGGGATTGGTGTGGATGTGGTGCTCACGCTGACCGGCGTCTTTGATTTTGATTCGGCGACCATCGTCCCACTTTGGCTAATCCTGCTGTGGTGGGTGTTTGCGGCCGCGCTCTATCGAAGCTTCGCCAAAATTGGACAGTCGATGTGGTTGGCAGCGGTATTGGGCGGCATCGCCGTGCCCTTTAATTACATGGTGGGCGCCGGATTGGGTGCGGTCTCGCTGCCTC